>NZ_JAGPXZ010000446.1:0-5075 GCF_018070305.1 Micromonospora sp. M51
GGGCGTAGACGACGTCCTTGTCCTTGACGACACCCAGCACCCGACGCCGCGAGGCGAGGTCACCGCGCTTGGCCTTGGTGATGAGCTGCTCGGCCAGCGGGCGCAGCCGCCGGGCCTTCGTCTCGGTGGTCTGGATCTTGCCGTGCTGGAACAGCGCGGTCGCCAGGTTGGCGAGCATCAGCCGCTCGTGCGAGGGGCTGCCGCCGAGGCGGGGGCCCTTGGTGGGCGTGGGCATTTTTGGTGCTCCTCAGTTGTGGCGGCAGCGCGGACTAGAGCTGCTCGGTCTCGCGGTAGTCGTCGGTGTCGTAGTCGGCCTCGCCGAAGGTGTCCACGACGTGCGCCGGGTCAAAGTTCGGAGCCGAGTCCTTCAGCCCGAGACCCATCCCGGCGAGCTTCATCTTGACCTCGTCGATCGACTTCTGACCGAAGTTGCGGATGTCGAGGAGGTCGGCCTCGGTACGCCCGATGAGCTCACCAACGGAGTTGATGCCCTCGCGCTTGAGGCAGTTGTAGGAGCGGACGGTGAGGTCCAGCTCCTCGATCGGCAGAGCGAGGTCCGCCGCCAGCTGGGCGTCCTGCGGGGACGGCCCGATGTCGATGCCCTCGGCGGTCTCGTCCAGCTCCCGGGCGAGCCCGAACAGCTCCACCAGCGTCGAACCGGCGGAGGCCAGCGCGGTACGCGGGCCCATCGACGGCTTGGTCTCGACGTCGATGATCAGCCGGTCGAAGTCGGTGCGCTGCTCGACACGGGTCGCCTCGACGCGGTAGGTCACCTTCAGCACCGGCGAGTAGATCGAGTCGACCGGGATGCGGCCGATCTCGGCGCCGGACTGCTTGTTCTGCGCCGCCGTCACGTAGCCCCGGCCCCGCTCGACGGTCAGCTCCATGTCGAGCCGGCCCTTGCCGTTCAGGGTGGCGAGCTTCAGATCCGGGTTGTGCACCGAGACGCCGGCCGGCGGCTGGATGTCGCCCGCCGTCACGTCGCCCGGGCCCTGCTTACGCAGGTACATGCTGACCGGCTCGTCGTGCTCGGAGCTGACGCACAGCTCCTTGATGTTCATGACGAGCTCGACCACGTCCTCCTTGACACCGGGGATCGTGGTGAACTCGTGCAGCACACCGTCGATCTTGATCGAGGTGACGGCCGCGCCCGGGATCGACGACAGCAGCGTACGCCGCAGCGAGTTGCCCAGGGTGTAGCCGAAGCCCGGCTCCAGCGGCTCGATGGCGAACCGCGACCGGGTCTCGTTGATCGACTCCTCGGAGAGGGAGGGTCGCTGGCTGATGAGCATCTTTTCTCTTCTCTTCCGGGACGCCCGCTATTTGACGCCCACGACACAAACTGTTCCGGTGGCCCGCCCAAGCGGGCGGGCCACCGCAACGAGCCCGACTACTTGGAGTAGAGCTCGACGATCAACTGCTCCTGGACCTGCGTGTCGATGACCTGCCGGGCCGGGAGGGAGTGCACGAGCACCTTCATCTGGCTCGGGATGGCCTCAAGCCACGCCGGAACCGTCTTCGAGCCGGCCTGAGCCTGCGCGACGATGAACGGGGTGAGCTCCTTGCTCTTGCCCCGAACCTCGATGATGTCGTGCTCCTTGACGCGGTACGACGGGATGTCGACCTTCTTGCCGTTCACCGTGAAGTGACCGTGCTTGACCAGCTGGCGGGCCATGTCCCGCGAGTGGGCGAAGCCGGCCCGGTAAACGACGTTGTCCAGCCGCGACTCGAGGATCTGCAGGAGGACCTCACCGGTCTTGGCCTGCTTGCCGACGGCTTCCTCGTAGTAACCGCGGAACTGCTTCTCCAGCACGCCGTAGACGCGGCGGGCCTTCTGCTTCTCGCGGAGCTGGAGCAGGTACTCCGTCTCCTTCGTGCGGCCGCGGCCGTGCTGCCCGGGCGGGAACGGCCGGGACTCGAACGGGCACTTCGGACCATCGCACTTGCTGCCCTTGAGGAACAGCTTCATCTTCTCCCGCCGGCAACGGCGGCAGTCTGCACCGGTGTAACGAGCCATCTCTCTCTACCTCTCAGACCCGGCGACGCTTCGGCGGACGGCACCCGTTGTGCGGCTGCGGGGTGACGTCGGCGATCTGCCCGACCTCAAGGCCCACTGCCTGCAGCGAACGGATGGCGGTTTCCCGGCCGGAGCCGGGGCCCTTGACGAACACGTCGACCTTGCGCATGCCGTGCTCCATGGCGCGACGCGCGGCAGCCTCGGCGGCCAGCTGCGCGGCGAACGGAGTCGACTTGCGGGAGCCCTTGAAGCCGACCTGGCCGGCGGAGGCCCAGGAGATGACCGCACCGGTCGGGTCCGTGATGGACACGATGGTGTTGTTGAACGTGCTCTTGATGTGCGCCTGCCCGTGGGCGACGTTCTTGCGTTCCTTGCGCCGGACCTTCTTTACAGCGGCTCCGGCACGAGCCTTCGGTGGCATAAGTCTGTGCGCTCCTAGTTGACTTTCCGGACTGGGTTGCGGACTGGCCCGCCTCGGCGGCGACCGACCCCGTCATCCGGTTAAGAACTACTTCTTGCCGGGCTTCTTCTTGCCGGCGACGGTCCGCTTCGGGCCCTTGCGGGTCCGGGCGTTGGTCTTGGTCCGCTGGCCACGCACGGGCAGGCCCCGGCGGTGCCGGATGCCGGCGTAGCAGCCGATCTCGACCTTGCGGCGGATGTCAGCGGCGACCTCGCGGCGCAGGTCGCCTTCAACCTTGTAGTTGCCCTCGATGTGGTCGCGGAGCTGCACGAGCTCCTCGTCCGTGAGGTCCCGAGCGCGCTTGTCCGGCGAGATGCCGGTGGCGGCGAGCGTCTCCAGGGCGCGGGTGCGACCGACCCCGAAGATGTAGGTGAGCGCGATCTCCAACCGCTTTTCGCGGGGGAGATCCACGCCGACTAGACGTGCCATGTGCGGGCGTACTCCTCGTGATGTGTGGCGGAGGTGTGGACCCGTCCCACCCCGCTACCGGCCGTCCCGTCCTTCCGACGCGATCAGCGCCGGCGACCGGGATCGGTCGCTGCCCAAGCGGGCCCCGGCCTCCGACCGGGGGTCAGCCACGAGGGAGTACGCATCGCGTACCGCTCGCGGCTGGGACGAGCATGTGTGATGTGTGTGTCGCTGGGGATCTGCCGGGACCAACGCCACCCGGCCGTGCTCCGGCCGGACGGGCTGAGTCAGCCCTGGCGCTGCTTGTGGCGCGGGTCGCTGCAGATGACCATGACCCGGCCGTGCCGGCGGATAACCCGGCACTTGTTGCAGATCCTCTTGACGCTCGGCTTGACCTTCACGGTTGCCTTACTTCCCATCTGGCCCGGGGACGCGCGTTGCGCGACACCGGACGTCGAAGACGGACACGGGACTTCCCGGCCGTCGTCAGGACTACTTGTAGCGGTAGACGATGCGCCCGCGGGTCAGGTCGTACGGCGAAAGTTCGACGACGACCCGGTCCTCCGGAAGGATGCGGATGTAGTGCTGCCGCATCTTGCCGCTGATGTGAGCCAACACCTTGTGGCCGTTCGCGAGCTCCACCCGGAACATGGCGTTCGGCAGGGGCTCGATGACCCGACCCTCGATCTCAATGGCTCCGTCTTTTTTCGGCATGTCCTCCGCTGTCCTGACGTCGATTGCTCCGGGCGGCCCACAACGTCTTACACGGAAATCTGATCAGAATCAGAAGCCCGCGCCAGCCGCGGCTCCAGCTCCCACCGAAGCGCAGGGTGGGCATGCCGGAGTGGACGCTGTGCGCCGATCTGAAAGTGTACGCCGGCCTGCAGTCCGCCGCCAAACCGGCCACCCCCCACCCCGCGCGTCGCCCCCACGGCTCCCATCCCCAGTTCCGTTGATCATGAAGTTGTTGCCACGAATCGCCGGTGCCGGTGGCAGTAACTTCATGATCAACGCGGGAAGAGTGGGAGCCGAGCCGGGGGGCCGGGGTTATTGGGGGGTGTCGGGGTTGATGGCGCGCTTTGCCTGTTTGCGTTCCTGGCGGCGCTGCCGCTTGATGGCCTCGCGCCGGGGCTCTCCCCCGGCCAGTCCCGTGACGGTGCGGATCACCAGCACCGCGCCCCACGGCCCGGCCACCCAGGCCGGCCAGAAGTGCTGCAGGTCCTGGCTGAGCAGTGACGCCACCGCCCAGATGGTCACCACGATGGCAATCACCCGCAGGTACGGGAACCACACCTCGGCCAACCAGCGGGCGGTGGCACCCCGGGTGGCCGTCTGACCGGGCTGGTCACCCAGCAGGCCCACGGTCGGGGCGGTCGCCGGCGCCAGACCCGACCGCTGCGCCGGCGTCACCGGCGGCAGGTCGGCGAGCAGGACCTTCAGGTCGGCGTACGTGCGTGCGGCGTAGGCCCGCTGCAACCGCTCGTCGTACTCGTGCAGGTCCAGCCGGCCCTCCTCGAGGGCGACCCGCAACCGGTCGGCCACCGCCGCACGGTCCGAGTCAGCGGCTCGCATCCCGTCGCGCCCGTCCATGCCGGCAAGCATGCCACCGTCGCGCCAGTCCGCCCGACCCCCGACCCTGGTCGATCATGAAGTTGTTGCCAGTCTCACCGGCGTGTCGGGGCAACAACTTCATGCTCAACGGGCGGAACGAGGACCCTGGGAGGGTTAGGGGGTTGTTGAGGCGGCAGGTTGGCGGGCGGTCACCAGGTCGCCCAGGCGGGCGCGGCCTCCGTCGAAGGCGGTGAGCACCCAGACCCCGTCCGGCAGCAACGCCATCGAGTGCTCGACGTGCGCGGCCACCGAGCCGTCCCGGGTGACGACCGTCCACCCGTCGGCCAACTCGACGGTACGCGGCGACGCCATGGTGATCATCGGCTCGATCGCCAGCGCCATCCCGGGAACCAGACGCGGGCCCTTGCCCGGCCGGCCGTGGTTGAGCACGTGCGGGTCCTGATGCATCTCGGTCCCGATGCCGTGCCCGCCGTAACCGTCGACGATGCCGTACCGACCGCCCTTGCGCACAGCGGTCTCCACCGCGTGCGAGATGTCGGTGAGGCGGCCCTTGCCGCTCGCCGCGCCCCGGGCGGCGGCGGCGATGCCGGCCCACATGGCGTCGTCGGCGACATCGGC
>NZ_JAGPXZ010000447.1:0-5068 GCF_018070305.1 Micromonospora sp. M51
AGGCTCGTGACCATCAACAGGGCGGCGGCTGTGCCGCCGACCAGTCGTCGACCGTGTCTCATCGTGGCCTCACTTTCGGATGGGTTCTCGGACCGTCGAGTTCCGCCACGGATGCCTCCCGCCGGATCACAATCGAGAGACAACCGTCGATATTGACGCCGATTGTTGTGTAGCAAATCGTCAAAAGTCAACGAACCCATCGAAGGTTTTCTACATCCCTGGATTCGCGCCCGAGCCGGCCTCGGCCGGGCTGCGCGCCGCACCACCCCTGAACGAGAATTGCGCCATGCGGTAGGGCGCGGCACTGTGCGGAACGCCGCTACCGGAGGGGGCGAGCGCGGATGTTGACTCTTCAACGGGTGTCGATCGGCTACGGCCATGCGCCGACCGTGCTCCGGGACGTGTCGGTGACGGTCCGTCCGGGTCGGGTGCTGGCGTTGACCGGTTCGTCGGGTGCCGGCAAGACCACCCTGCTGCACGCGATGGCCGGGCTGCTGCGCCCGCGAGACGGCGCGGTGACAGTCGACGGGCAGGCGCTCCGCGACCGCGACCACGCGGTCGAGCACCGGATCGTCCTCGTCCCGCAGGACAACGGTCTGGCCCCGATCCTGACCGCCACCGAGAACCTGCAGGTGGCGCTGGTCGCCGGCGGTGTGGCAGCGGCGCAGGCCCGCCAGCAGACCGCAACGATGCTGGATCGGCTGGGTCTCGCCGGCCAGGCCGACCAGTTGGTCGAGGAGCTGTCCGGCGGCCAGCAGCAGCGGACGGCCATCGCTCGCGGTCTGGCGCTGCGCGGCGGCGTGCTGCTGGCCGACGAGGTGACCAGCGAGCTGGACGCGGGCAATCGGCAGCGCGTGCTGGATCTGCTGCACGACGAGGCACGCCGGGGCGCGGCGGTCGTGTTCGCCACCCACGACCCGGAGGTGGCCGCCGCCTGCGAGGCGGAGCTGCATCTCGTCGAGGGTCGGGCGGAGATCGTCCGCGATTGACGGGCCTGCGATAACCGGCAGATCTCAGTCCATCCGCACGGGACGGCGGGCGACAGGCACCGCCGATAGCATCGCCGTCAATGCTGACCATCATCTGGGCAGCGCTCGCGGCCCGTCGGGCGCAGGCCGCCGCCGTGCTCCTGCTCGCGTTGCTCGCCAGTGCCGCCGCCGCGGCCGCACCGAGTTACACCGCCGCGGCCGGGCAGGCCCTGTGGCGCTACGAACTGTCCACCGCGCAGCCGAACGAGCGGCGGGTGCGACTCGCCGAGCCCGTCGAGTATCCGGGGATGCCCGGCGATCCGACCAGGACGGTGTTCGCCGACAGGGTCCGGCAGTTGACGCCGGCCGGGTTCGACGTCGTCCTGGGCGCCCAGAGCGGCGGTGTCGCCGCCGGTCGCGCCGGCAGGGTGACCTCGAACCTGACCTATCGGGCGGGGGTCTGTGAGCGGGTCACCGTGACCGGCGCCTGCCCCCGGGCCACAGCGAGAGGTCAGGTCCCCGAGGTCATGGTCAGTACGCACACCGCGGCGCGGCTCGGTGTCGGCGTCGGGGATCAGTTCACCTTCGGCGCCGTGCCGGTGCGGGTGTCCGGCGTCTACCAACCGTTGGACGTGCGGGATCCGTACTGGCTCGGCGAGGAGCTCATCCGGCCGCCCGCCGCGGACACGGCCACCACGTCGATCCCGGGTAGCGCCGAGGACGCCATCTTCAGCGCCGAGTCGTCACCCCTCGCCGACGACGACGTGATCCTGTCCCGCTCGACAGCCGATCTCTACGCCACCGAACGGTTGCTGGACGGCCGATCCGTGCCGGACCTGCGGCAGACGATCGCGGTGCTGGAGCGCGACGGGGGGCGTGAGGGTTACGGGGCCGGCAGCAGCCTCCCGAGTCTGTTGGACCGCGTCACACTGCAACGCGGGCAGCTGGCCGACGGCGTGGTGCTGGGCGCGGGGCTGCTCGTCCTGCTCTGCTGGCTGGTCCTCTTCGTCGCTGTCGGTTCGGCGGCCGACCAACGCCGACCGGAGCAGGGCCTGCTCCTGCTCCGTGGCGTGCAGCGTCGACGGCTGTGGGTGCTGGCGATCGGTGAGCACGCCGTGCCCGTCCTGGTCGCGATCCCCCTCGGCTGCCTGGCGGGTCTGGCCGCCGCCGACCTGCTCGCCGCGCGCACCCTCCCGGCCCACGCCGACGTCGCCGTGGACGCGACGACGATCGTCTTCGCCGCTGTCGCCGCCCTCGGCGCGCTCGCCGCGGTGCTGTTGGCCCAGGCCCGGATGATGTCCGCGCCGGTCGTCGACCTGCTGCGTAGGGTGCCGGCCCGGGTACGAGGGTGGCGGGCCACCATCGGCGACGTCGTCGCGGTGTCCATCGCCGTGGGCGCCGTGGTGCAGTTGCGCTCCGGCGGATCGCCCAGTGGTCTGGCGCTGGTGGCACCGATCGCCGGAGCGCTCGCCGCAGGCGTGCTGCTGGCGCGGGTCGCGATGCTCGCCGGCGCCGCTGTGGGCGCGGCGCTGCTCGCGCGTGGCCGCACAGCGGTCGGCCTCGCCCTGGTGCAGGTGGCCCGCCAACCCCGGTTCCGGCCGCTGATCGCCCTGCTCACCGTGGCCGTCGCCATGCTCGCCTTCACCGTCGCGACGAGTGAGGTCGCCTCGGCCGCCTACCTCGACCGGTCGGTCGTCGAGGTCGGCGCGCCCCGCGTCGTCGAGGTCGACGCGACGTCGCGTGCACATCTGTTGACAGCCGTGCGGGCGGTCGACCCCGAGGGCAGATTCGCGATGGCCGCCGTGGTGTCGGGTACGCCCGCCGCGGCCGGCACACCGCTGCTGGCAGTGGACTCCGAGAGGCTGGCGACGGTGGCCGCGCCGCATCCGTCCTACGGCGCCTCGCTGGCGGACATCGCCCGAGACATCCACCCGCCCGCACCCGGGCAACCGGTGCGGCTGCGGGGTCAGCAGCTCATCATGGCGCTCTCCGCCGACTTCGACGCCGAGATCTTCGGCGGGCATCGGGTCCGCCTCGCGATCACGATCTCCGGACGGAACGGCACCCGGGTTGTCCTTGCCCGCGAGGACATCACGCCCGGCCGGAAGGATTACGACCTCCAGGTGCCCGAGTGCGCGCAGGAATGCCGACTCGTCAAGATCGAGATCGATGCTCCCGTGGTGTCCCGGCCACTCACGGTCCAGTTCGAGGAGCTGAGCACCGCCGACGGCGAGGGCGAGGGCGAGTCGGTCGTGCTGACCGGCGCACAGCTCGCCGATCTGCAACGGTGGCGGCTGCTCGATACGGATGACACGTCCATCAGCGCCGCGAGCGGAACGATAGCCGCGTTGGTCCTCAAAGTCGCGGAAGGCCCGCGCGCGAGGCCGGCCGGTGTCGGTGTGCTCGATTCGCCGTTCCCGCTGCCCATCTACCTGACCCGGTCGAAGGGGACGAGCCTCGGCGGGTCTCATCCGTACGACGGTGTCGACGGGACACCGACCAACGGGTCGGTTAGAGGTCTGGTCGACCGCCTGCCGCGGCTCGGCGCGTCCGGTCTCATCGCCGACCTGGAGTACGCGGACCGACTCGCCGTCGCCAGTCAGAACGGCAGCGAGGAGGTCTGGTTGGCGCGGTCGGCTCCCACCGACGTCCTCGACCGGCTTCGCGAACAGGGCCTGGTCGTGCGGGGCGACCGGACGATCACCCAGGTCCGAGCGGACTTCGATCGACAGGGAGCGGCCCTGGCGCTGCGCTTCAACGTCTTCGCCGCGCTGGCCGGGGTGCTGATCGGGGCGGCCGGCATGGTGGCGACGGCCTCCGCCGAGCAACGCGCCCGGGTGGCCACGCTGGTGGCGCTGCGTCGGCAGGGGTTGCCGCCACGCGCCGTACGGGGCGGCTACGGATGGCCGGTCGCGTTCGCGGTGGGGTCGGGTGCTCTCGTCACCCTGGTGATCTGGCTCCTCACCCGGGGCGGGCAGCGCCTGTTCAGCGACGGCCGCTCACCGGTTCCGACACCCGATTGGCCGACCGTCGACCGGCTGCTGTTGTTCGCGGTGCCGGCCGTCGTCCTGTTCGCCCTCACCGCGGTCGTGCTCGGTCGGATCATCGCCGCGTCGGTGCGCCGCCGGAGCGGTCGATGACCGCGGCCCGGCAGGACGCGCCGGTGACCACCGCACGGCCGGCCGAGGGGGTGGCCGTCAGCTGCCATCGACTGATCCACATCTACCCCACCGCCACCGGGGACGTCGTCGCTCTCTCCGGCGTGGACCTGAGCATCGCGGCCGGTGAGATGCTGGCGCTGGTGGGTCCGTCCGGCTCCGGCAAGTCCACGTTGGTGGCGATCCTCGGTGGGCTCATGCAGCCCTCCGCCGGGCGGGTCCAGGTGGGCGACCACGAGCTGTCCCGGCTCCCCGCCAAGGGCCTGGCCGCCCTGCGCGGCACCACTGTCGGCACCGTGCTCCAGGGCGCCGAACGCAACCTGCTGCCGTACCTGTCGCTGTCGCGCAACATCTGGTTGGCGCAGCGAGCCGTGGCGCGCACGGCCAGACGCCGGCTCGACCCACCGGAGGCGATCCTGGAGCTGGTCGGTCTCGGCGGTGCCGGCGCGCGGCGGGTCGCCGACCTGACCCCGGGTCAGCGCCAGCGGGCGGCGCTGGCGCAGGGGCTCGCCGCCGGGCCCGGCCTGCTCCTGGTCGACGAGCCGACCAGTCAACTCGACGTGGCCGGTCGTGACGAGGTGCTTGCCGCGCTGACCACCGTCAACGCGCAGCGGGGCACCACAGTGGTGGTGGTGACCCACGACGGTGAGGTGGGCGCCCGACTGGGCCGGGCGGTCACGATCCGCGACGGCCGGGTCGGCGCCGAGGGGCGTGACGGCCGGGACTTCGCCGTGGTGGCCGGTGACGGCACGATCCAGTTGCCGCCCGAGACGTCGGCGGCCTTCCCCGCCGGGACGTTGTTCGAGGTCGAGCACACCGATCAGTCGATCACCCTGCGCGCCGTGACCACCCCGTCGTCCCGCCCCGGAGACGACGGGGTGACCAGCGTCGGCGACCCGCCCTGACCAGGCCGTCTGAACGGCCCCGCTCGGCTCGGTGGGC
>NZ_JAGPXZ010000448.1:0-5065 GCF_018070305.1 Micromonospora sp. M51
ACCTGGGCACGACCTCGGCCGACCAGCATCGCCAACCGGTCCGTGACCGGTGTCGTCCGGGCCGTCGAGGTCGGCCCACCCTCGGCGAGCACCACCGCCCCGCGCGCCTGGTAGGAGACGGCGATGATCTCCGGATGGTCGGTGGCGCAGATGAGTGCTCCCTGCGCGAAGACCAGGGGAATCAGCAGCAGCCGCTGGTTCACCGCCGTGAACTCCTGCTCCGACGGCTTCACCAGCGTCAGCACCGGCTTGTCCCAGCGCACCCGCTCGTGCAGGTCGGCCAGCAGCGCGTCCGGACCGTACGCGGCGAGCGCCCGGGCCCGGTGCAGCACCTCCTCGTCCAGCGCCGCCTGCATCGCCGGCCACCACGGTGCGATGGCCGCGTCCCAGTACGCCTCGATGCCGTCGGCGAGTCGCTCCAGGGCGGCCCGCCGGTCCGTGACGAACGGGCGGAGCCACTCCGGCAGGTCGTCCGGCTGGTAGTAGTGGGGGATCTGCTCGGCGATCACCTCAGCCGGCGTCGCGCGCAGCTCGGCGAGCTGGTCGGCCAGGGTCGGCGCGGCCGACGTGGGGATCGGGCTGAGGAAGTCCGGTGCGGGTAGGCCGACGGTCAGCAGCCGGGCCGGCGCGGTCGCCGGCACCTCGTCGAGCACCCGCCGTGCGTGCCGCGCCCAGGCGGTGTACGGCCAGGGCGCCTGCACCGGATGGCGGTGCAGCACGAACAGGCTGGTCAGCACCTCCCAGAGCGGGCTGGTGGCGATCCGGGTGCGGGACAGGGTCGGCTCGTCCAACTCGATCCGGATCACCCGGTCAGCCTAGGGTGCCGGAGCGCGCGTCACTCGGCGGTGGGGTGGGGTGCGGGTCTTGTATCGTTGAGCACCGTAAGGCGATGACCCGGCCATCACCGGTGAGCCTCCGGAAGAACAGCCGGGCGACCGGCCCAGTAGAACCGGACGGGTGCGGCCCGTCACAGCCGGCAATGAGCGGGCGGTCGATCCTGACCGCCAAGCGGGGTGGTACCGCGGGCCACCCGGGAGCGCCGTCGTCGGCGTACCCGGACGGTTCGTCCTCGCAGACCCACGTTGAGTGAGCTGCGAGGAGAGCGACCCCCGATGGCCTATCCGTTGCACGACCCGACCGCCGCCGGTGTGCCGGCGAGCCCGGACCTGCCCGCGGTCGAGCGCCGGGTGCTGGAGCACTGGACGGCCGACAAGACCTTCGAGGCCAGCGTCGAGGCCCGTCCCGCCGGCACCGACGGCAAGAACGAGTACGTCTTCTACGACGGCCCGCCGTTCGCCAACGGTCTGCCGCACTACGGTCACCTCTTCACCGGCTACGTCAAGGACGTGGTGCCGCGCTACCAGACCATGCGCGGCCGGCACGTCGAGCGGCGCTTCGGGTGGGACTGCCACGGCCTGCCCGCCGAGGTGGTGGCCGAGAAGCAGCTCGGCATCACCAGCAAGGCGGAGATCATCGACCTGGGCGTGGCCCGGTTCAACGAGGCCTGCCGGACCTCGGTGCTGGAGTTCACCCAGGACTGGGAGCGGTACATCAACCGGCAGGCCCGCTGGGTCGACTTCACCAACGACTACAAGACCCTCGACCTGGACTACATGGAAAGCGTCATGTGGGCCTTCAAGACCCTGCACGACAAGGGTCTGATCTACGAGGGTTTCCGGGTGCTGGCGTACTGCTGGCGCTGCGAGACGCCGCTGTCGAACACCGAGACCCGGATGGACGACGTCTACCGGGACCGGCACGACCCCACCCTGTCGGTGTGGTTCGAGCTGACCGCCGACGAGTCCGCCCCGGAGCTGGTGCGCGGGCCGGTCAAGCTGGGCGTCTGGACCACCACGCCGTGGACCCTGCCGTCGAACCTGGCGCTCGCCGTCGGCCCCGACATCGAGTACGCGGTCCTGGAGCGCGAGGGCGAGCGGTTCGTGGTCGGGGCGGCGCGGCTGGCCGCGTACGCCAAGGAACTGGACGGGTTCGAGCAGGTCGGCACCGTGTACGGCCGGGACCTGGCCGGACGCCGCTACACGCCGCTGTTCGACTTCCTCGTCGAGCAGGCCGGGGAGAACGCCTACCAGGTGCTCGGCGCGGAGTTCGTCACCACCGAGGACGGCACCGGGATCGTGCACCTGGCCCCGGCCTTCGGTGAGGACGACCAGAACGTCTGCAACGCCGCCGGCATCCCCACCATCGTCACCGTGGACGACCACACCCGGTTCACCGCGCTGGTCCCGCCGTACCAGGGTGAGCAGGTCTTCGACGTCAACAAGCCGGTGATCCGGGAGCTGAAGGACCGGGGGGTGGTGCTCAAGCAGGACACCTACACCCACTCGTACCCGCACTGCTGGCGCTGTGACACCCCGCTGGTCTACAAGGCGGTCTCGTCGTGGTTCGTCGCCGTGACGAAGTTCCGGGACCGGATGGTCGAGCTGAACCAGGAGATCAACTGGACGCCGGCGCACATCAAGGACGGCTCGTTCGGCAAGTGGCTGGCCAACGCCCGGGACTGGTCGATCAGCCGTAACCGGTTCTGGGGCTCGCCGATCCCGGTGTGGAAGTCCGACGACCCGAACTACCCGCGCCTGGACGTCTACGGCTCCCTCGCCGACATCGAGCGGGACTTCGGCGTACGCCTGACCGACCTGCACCGGCCCGAAGTGGACGACCTGGTCCGCCCCAACCCGGACGACCCGAGCGGTCAGTCGATGATGCGCCGGGTGCCGGAGGTGCTGGACTGCTGGTTCGAGTCCGGTTCGATGCCGTTCGCCCAGGTGCACTACCCGTTCGAGAACGCGGACTGGTTCGAGCACCACTACCCGGGTGACTTCATCGTCGAGTACATCGGGCAGACCCGCGGCTGGTTCTACACGATGCACGTGCTGGCCACCGCGCTGTTCGACCGGCCGGCGTTCCGCAACTGCCTGAGCCACGGCATCCTGCTCGGCTCGGACGGGCGCAAGATGTCCAAGAGCCTGCGCAACTACCCGGACGTCTACCACGTCTTCGACTCGTACGGCTCGGACGCGATGCGCTGGATGCTGATGTCGTCGCCGGTGCTGCGCGGCGGGGACATGGCGGTGACCGAGACGCTGATCCGCGACGCGGTACGCCAGGTGCTGCTGCCGCTGTGGAACGTCTGGTACTTCTTCACGCTCTACGCCAACGCCGACGGGTATCAGGCGCGGCGGCGCACCGACTCCACCCATCTGCTCGACAGGTACATCCTGGCGAAGACGAACGAGCTGGTGTCGACGGTCGGCGCGCAGATGGACGCGTACGACATCTCCGGCGCGTGCGCCACCGTCCGGTCCTACCTGGACGCGCTGACCAACTGGTACGTGCGCCGGTCCCGGGACCGGTTCTGGTCCGGTGACGCCGACGCGTTCGACACCCTGTCGACGGTGCTGGAGACGCTCTGCCGGGTGGTGGCGCCGCTCGCGCCGCTGACCGCGGAGGAGATCTGGCGTGGGCTCACCGGTGAGCGGTCGGTGCACCTGACCGACTGGCCCTCGGCGGAGGAGTTCCCGGCCGACCACGACCTCGTCGCCGCGATGGACAACGTGCGGGCGGTCGCCTCGGCGGCGCTGTCGCTGCGCAAGGCCAAGGGGCTGCGGGTGCGCCTGCCGCTGTCGACGCTGACAGTGGCCTCGCCGGCGGCGGAGCAGTTGCGCCCGTTCGCCGACCTGGTCGCCGACGAGGTCAACGTGAAGACGGTGGAGTTCAGCGCGGAGCTGTCCGCGTACTGCGAGCAGGTGTTGACGGTGGTGCCCCGGGCCCTCGGCCCGCGCGTCGGCAAGCAGGTGCAGCAGGTGATCAAGGCGGTCAAGGCCGGTGACTGGGAGCTGGTCGACGGCGCCCCGGTGGCCGCCGGTGTCACCCTCGCCGAGGGCGAGTACGAGCTGCGCCTGATCGCGGCCGACGCCGAGCACTCCGCCCCGCTGCCCGGCGGCGAGGGCGTGGTGGTGCTGGACACCGACGTCACCCCGGAGCTGGCCGCCGAGGGGCTGGCCCGCGACGTGGTGCGGGTGGTGCAGCAGGCCCGCCGGGACGCCGACCTGGACGTCTCGGACCGGATCGTGGTGTCGGTGTCGGCGTCCGACGAGGTACGCGCGGCGGTGGCGGGGTACCTCGACTTCGTGGCCGGCGAGGTCCTGGCCGACTCGGTGGACTTCGCCGAGGGCCTCGACGGCTTCGCCGGCGAGGTCGGCGAGGGCGAGCGGGTCACGGTCACCGTCCGCCGGTCGTAGCACGCGGGGCGGACGCCGCCGCACCTCCGTCTGCGGGGTGTGGCGGCGTCCGCTACCGTGACACCGCCCGCTCGCACCTCATCTGCCGGAGGACCAGTGCCCCTGCTCTACACCATCGGCAAGCTGACCGTGGCGCCCACGCTGCGGGTGGCGTTCCGCCCGACCGTGGAGGGTCTGGAACACGTGCCGGAGACCGGCGGCGCGATCTTCGCCGGCAACCATCTCTCGGTGGCCGACGAGCTGTTCCTCGGCACCGTCGTGCCCCGGCACCTGGCGTTCTGGGCGAAGTCGGAGTACTTCAAGGGCGCCGGCGTGAAGGGCGCGATCTCCAAGTGCGTGCTCACCGGCCTGGGCGCGATCCCGGTCGAGCGGGCCGGCGGTCGGGCGGCGCTGTCCGCGTTCGACGCGGCGATCCCGGCGCTCAAGGGCGGTGACCTGGTGGTGGTCTACCCGGAGGGCACCCGCTCGCCGGACGGCAAGCTCTCCCGGGGGCGTACCGGCGCGGCCCGGCTGGCCATCTCGGCCGGCGTGCCGATCATCCCGGTCGGCATGATCGGTACGGACAAGGCGCAGCCGATCGGCGCCCGGGTGCCCCGGCCGGGCGCTGCCAAGATCACGGTCCGGTTCGGCAAGCCGCTGGACTTCACCGGCCGGCCGGACGATCGCACCTCGCTACGGCAGATGACCGACGAGCTGATGAGTGAGATCCAGAAGCTCACCGGCCAGGAGTACGTGCCGCGCTACGCCCCGCCGCGGGCCCACCCGGACCCGACCCGCGACGCCTGAGGGCACGGCTCAGCCCCGTT
>NZ_JAGPXZ010000449.1:0-5061 GCF_018070305.1 Micromonospora sp. M51
ATGCGCCGCTGTCGCTGACCGAGGGGATCGCGGAGGACCCCGGTGGTGCGGCGACCTACGCCGGCGAGAATCCGGCGCACTTCATCCATGGCGGTGGTGGTGCCCTGCCCGCCGACTCCAACGGGGTGCCCTGGAGCGGCGCGTTCGTCACCGCCAGCGGCAACCTGTTGGCCGACTTCCAGCTCAACGTCACCGCCGAGGCGCAGGGTCGGCTCCAGGTCGCCCGGTTGTTCCACATGACCGACGAACAGGGCGTCAAGCAGATGCTGCGCTTCCATCTTGCCCGCGACACGATGCACCAGAACATGTGGCTGGCGGCGATCGAGCAGCTCAAGGAGGACGGGCTGGAGGAGATGCCGGTGCCGGAGGCCTTCCCGGACTCGGGCGAGTTCACCGAGGAGTACGGCTACACCTACCTGGGTTTCTCCTCGGGCACCGACGCCGCCCAGGGGCGTTGGGCGTCCGGGCCCTCGCCCGACGGCAAGGGCGAGTTCCGGTACGACGACAACCCGCGGGCGAACGCGCCGGAGCCGGTGCTGCCGCCGGGTGACCCCCGCCTGTACGGCACCAATCCGGGGGTGGCCGGATCGGTGGTGAACACGGTGAAGAGCAAGCTCACCTGAGGTGTCCCGTCGGGTCGCCCACCGGTCCTGGGCGACCCGACGGAACCGCCCCGGGAAGTGGTCTGGGTCACAGATCGGAACAAGGGGAACGCTTTGTTACTTGAGTGAGACACGCTCAACTCAACGCGAGGTGTTCGATGGCAACTCTTCCGGTACTTCCCCTGACCGACGCCGTGCTGCTGCCCGGCATGGTCATCCCGGTGACCCTCGACCCCACCACCCAGGCCGCGATCGACGCGGCGCGGGCGACCGGCGACCGCAAGCTGCTGGCCGTGCCGCGCATCGACGGCGAGTACGGGCCGGTCGGCGTGGTCGCCACCATCGAGAAGGTCGGCCGGCTGCCCGAGGGTGAGCCCGCCGCCGTCATCCGTGGCCTGTCCCGGGCCCGGATCGGGTCCGGCGTGCCCGGCCCCGGCGCCGCCCTCTGGGTCGAGGCGACCGAACTCGACGAACCCGCCTACGCCGGTCGGGCCCGTGAACTCGCCCGCGAGTACCGCGCCCTGGTGACCTCCGTGCTCCAGCAGCGGGGCGCCTGGCAGGTCATCGACGCGGTGGAGCGGATGACCGACCTCTCCGAGCTGGCCGACTCGGCCGGTTACGCGCCCTGGCTGACGCTGGAGCAGAAGACCGAGCTGCTCGCCGCGCCGGACGTCACCGCCCGGCTGGAGCTGCTGGTCGGCTGGGTGAAGGACTACCTGGCCGAGCAGGAGGTCACCGAGCAGATCAACAGTGACGTCCGCGAGGGGCTGGAGAAGTCCCAGCGCGAGTTCCTGCTGCGTCAGCAGCTCGCCGCGATCCGCAAGGAACTGGGCGAGGACGAGCCGGACGGCTCCGCCGACTACCGGTCCCGGGTCGAGTCCGCCGAGCTGCCGGAGAAGGTCCGCGAGGCGGCCATGCGCGAGGTCGGCAAGCTGGAGCGGGCCAGTGACGCCTCCCCGGAGGCGGGCTGGATCCGTACCTGGCTGGACACCGTGCTCGAGATGCCGTGGGGCACCCGTACCGAGGACAACACCGACCTGGCCGCGGCCCGGGCGGTGCTCGACGCCGACCACGCCGGTCTGTCCGACGTGAAGGACCGCATCCTGGAGTACCTGGCGGTGCGCAACCGGCGGGCCGAGCGCAACCTCGGCGTGGTCGGCGGTCGTGGCTCCGGCGCGGTACTCGCCCTCGCCGGCCCTCCCGGGGTCGGCAAGACCAGCCTCGGCGAGTCCGTGGCGCGGGCGCTCGGGCGCAACTTCGTCCGGGTCTCGCTCGGCGGCGTCCGCGACGAGGCGGAGATCCGCGGGCACCGGCGCACCTACGTGGGGGCGCTGCCCGGCCGGATCGTCCGCGCGCTGCGCGAGGCCGGCTCGATGAACCCGGTCGTGCTCCTCGACGAGGTCGACAAGCTGGCAGCCGGCTACGCCGGTGACCCCGCCGCCGCCCTGCTGGAGGTGCTCGACCCGGCCCAGAACCACACCTTCCGGGACCACTACCTGGAGGTCGATCTGGACCTGTCCGACGTGCTCTTCCTGGCCACCGCCAACGTGGTGGACGCCATCCCCGGCCCGCTGCTGGACCGGATGGAGCTGGTCATGCTGGACGGGTACACCGAGGACGAGAAGGTATCCATCGCCCGCGACCACCTGCTGCCCCGGCAGCGGGAGCGGGCCGGGTTGACCGCCGAGGAGGTGACAGTCGCCGACGAGGCTCTCGCGCTGATCGCGGGGGAGTACACCCGCGAGGCCGGCGTGCGGCAGCTCGAACGGGCCCTGGCCAAGATCCTGCGCAAGGTGACGGTGACCCTGGCGACCGACCCCACGCCGGTACGCGTCGACACCGACAACCTCACCGGCTACCTGGGGCGGCCGAAGTTCACCCCGGAGTCGGCCGAGCGCACCGCGGTGCCGGGCGTGGCCACCGGCCTGGCCGTCACGGGCGCCGGTGGTGACGTGCTCTTCATCGAGGCGACCAGCATGGAGGGCGAGCCGGGGCTGACCCTGACCGGCCAGCTCGGTGACGTGATGAAGGAGTCGGCACACATCGCGCTCTCCTACCTGCGCTCCAACGGGCGGCGGCTCGGAATCGACCCGAACGCCCTCGCGGGACGCCGGATCCACGTCCACTTCCCGGCGGGCGCGGTGCCCAAGGACGGTCCGAGCGCCGGCATCACCATGGTCACGGCCCTGGCGTCGCTGGTCACCGGTCGCCCGGTCCGCCCCGAGTTCGGGATGACCGGTGAGGTGACGCTCTCCGGTCGGGTGCTGCCGATCGGTGGGGTGAAGCAGAAGCTGCTCGCCGCGCACCGGGCCGGTCTCACCGAAGTGATCATCCCGGCGCGCAACGAACCGGACCTGGACGACCTGCCGACCGAGGTGCGCGACGCGCTGACCGTGCACACCCTGGCCGACGTGGCCGACGTGCTCGCCCTGGCGCTGCGCCCGGCCGACGTGAAGACGCTGGACGGTCCGGCACTCTTCACGGTCTGACGTACCAAGCGACAGGCCCCCGCCGCTCACGAGACGGCGGGGCCTGTCGCTGTGCCCGGGTCCCGGAGGACCGTACTGTCGTGCTTGAGACGTCAACTACCTCTCCGCCGTAGGGCGGTCCCCCGGAGGAAACCCCTGTGAACATGGTGCTGTGGATCGTTCAGATCCTGCTCGCTGCCATCTTTGGTGGCATCGGCGTGGTCAAGCTGACCCAACCCAAGGAGAAGCTGCACGAGACGATGGGCTGGACGAAGGCCGCCACGCCGATCCAGGTCAAGGCCATCGGCGCCCTGGAACTGCTGGCCGCCATCGGGCTGCTGCTGCCCGCCCTCACCGGCATCGCCACGGTGCTCACCCCGCTCGCCGCGCTCGGGCTGGTCATCATCATGATCGGCGGCACCGTGGTGCACCTGCACGGGGTGCGGACGGCCACCGTGCCGGAGCGGCGCACGGTGGAGATCCAGGGCATCGTGACGTGCGTGGTGCTGCTCGTCCTCGCCGCGCTTGTGGCCTGGGGCCGCTTCGGGCCGTACCCCCTCTGACCCGCAGCGCCGGCGACCGTCCCACCCGGACGGTCGCCGGCGGCGTTCTCCGCGCTCGTCGGAGCCCGCACCCGTGCCCCCAGCGGGCCGCTGATCGGCTATAGGGTCGGCCTCCGCACAGTGTTCATCACGGGGAGACGCATGGAAGCGAACGCCAACACGCCCGGTGCCCTGCCGCCGACGGTGCCGCACCGGCCGGAACCAGCGGGCCGAGGGCTGGGACGACGGGCCCTGTTCGCCGGCGGAGCCGGCGCTGCGGTCGTGGCGACGCTTGCCACACCGGCCAGAGCCGAGCCGACGACGGTACGGGAGGGCGCGCTCAGCCTGCGTGACCCCCGGGTCGGCTGCCTGCTCGACGGCAGTGACGAGGCGGCGAAGGTCGAGGTCGCGCTGAAGCTGCTGCCGCAGGAGGGTGGGGAGATCTTCCAGCCGGTGGGCCGACTCGGCCTCGGATCGGAGGTCACCTTCCCGACCAGCCTGACCTGGACCGGGGAGAACATCGGCGCGGCGATCATCCAGCCGGCCCCGGGTTACACCGGTCGCCTGGTCTCGTCGGGCATCTACAACCAGATCTCGAACGTGCACTTCTACGGCAAACGCACGTCGGGGGTGCTGCTGACCATCCGTGCCCCTCGGTCGACCTTCCACCACCTGCACTTCAGCAACTCGGGCAGCCACGCCATCGAGTTCGTCGGCACGGCCGAGGCCACCAGCGCCCACGCGAACAAGATCACCGACATCAACGTCGAGGACTGCGTCGGCATCGGCATCTTCGTGAACGCCTGGGCCTACGACAACGAGTTCCTCAATGTCTGGATCGGTGAGTGCGCGACCGGCCTACGACTGCACGACGGTGCCTGCTTCTTCGACAACCTGCACGTCTGGGGATGCGTCGGCAACGGCGTTGAACTGCGGAACAGCGGGCACCGGAACACGTTCCAGAACGTCTACCTCGAGTCGAACGGCACCGGCGGCACCGGGAACGGAGTCGACCTCTGGCAGGTTTGGGGCAACCAGTTCATCGGTGGCCGCCTGTGGCGTAACGCCTCGAACGGCATCGGTGTCTTCTCGTCCGGGCGTACCCGGATCATGGGTCTGGAGATCCACGAGAACGGTGAGAGCGGGATCCGTGGCGGCGACTCCGGCCTGTGCCAGGTGATCGGCAACCAGATCTACTCCGATTCGACGACCACCCGCCGGCAGGACCGGCCGATCGTCACCGTCGGCACGAGCGACAACTGGATCATCAGCAACAACGTGATGCGCGCCTTCGACCACGCGGCGGGCGGTGCCTCGCTGGTCGGCGGCAAGAACGTGGTCACCGGCAACATCGAGTAGAGCCGGTGGGGCGGCGCGGTCACCGCCCCACCGTTCGCACTCCCGTCGCGCGTCGCCCGCCACCCTCCTACCCCCGCCGTCGCCCACGCA
>NZ_JAGPXZ010000045.1:0-15781 GCF_018070305.1 Micromonospora sp. M51
CCTGGCGGCCATCGGGATCCTGGTGGTCCGCTTCGCCCACCGCCGCCTCGTACACGAGGTCGACGAGGTGCGCCGGGAAACCCTCGCCATCCTGGCGACCCGCCGGACCTGACGGGGTCCTCTGCGGGCGGGGTGTCCTGGCGGGCCGAGCCTGCTGGCGCTCATCCCACCATCGAGCGCGCCGACGCCGTCAGTGGTGCAGCGACAGCCGTTGTGTCGCACGCGGCCGCCACACTGGGGCTTCCTCGACCGGGGAGGTGCCTCGTGCCGTACGTCAGGTCACACACCAGGAAGGGCGGCGCGCGAGTTCGGGCGCACTACCGACGGCGGCGCGCCGGCAGTGTTCGGCGCAGGTCGACGGTCCGCCGCGTGGCCGGTGGCGGCGGCTCGGCCAACGGCTGGCTGCTGGCGCTGGGTGCCGTCGTCGCCTTCGTGCTCCTGCGCGCGGTCGTCGACGTCGTGCGCCGCCATCCATACTGGACCGCGCTGCTGGTGAGCGTCGTCGTCGCGACGGCGGTCGCGGTGGTTGTCATGGTGTCGAAGCAGCGGGCCCGCGAGCGGGCCGACCAGGCCCAACGGGACCGGTTGATAGCGGTGACCGACACGATGAGCGGCCCCGAGTTCGAGCAGTGGTTCGCCCGGCTCCTGGTCGCCTCCGGGTTCCGCGACGTGCGGGTGTGCGGCGGCTCCGCTGACCGGGGAGCCGACGTCACCGCGGCAGCCCCCGACGGCCGACGGGTCGTGGTGCAGTGCAAGCGGCAGAGCGTCACCAACCGGGTGGGCAGCGCCGCGATCCAGCGGTTCGCCGGCACCTGCCGGGTGATCCACGGTGGCGAGATCTGCCTACTCGTGACGAACAGTTTCTTCACCGCCGGCGACGGCCTCCAACTGGCCCGACAGCTCAACATCGATCTCATCGACCGGCACGCGTTGCAGATGTGGGCCTGGACGGGGATTCCCCCGCTGCGGTCCGGCAGTGAAAGATCGAGGACAGCGAATTGACAGTGCGAGAATTACTGTCTCGACATGGCACCGTCCATTCCCAGAAGTGTCAGTGCGAAAGACGTTGCCGACCCACTGAGCGGCCCTAGCGGCGGAGGGTCGACGCTGCCCTCGGTGCCGAAGGACCTGGCCAGCCGGCAGATGTGCTGCGCCATGCATCTGCGTCCGCCGCTGGCGGCACAGGTGTTGCTGCTGTACAGCCTCGACAACCCGAAGGCATGGTGTCCCTCTTTCGGGGTGGACGCGGTCGCGCTGGTGCGCCACGCCCAGGCCGCCGACGCCCATTGGCGGAGGCTGTACGACGCGGTCGCGATGACGCGTTACGCGCTACTCGGTCTGGTCGGGCTGGGCATCCTGCTCCTCTGGCGTGACGGGCCGGTGACGGCGCTGCTCACGCTGCCGCTCATCGCGGTGGCGTGCGGGGTCGGCTGGCGCACCACCTTCCTCAGCCTCCAGGAGACCCGCGCGGCGGCGATCGGCGCCATGGCGGAGGAGGAGGCGCTGGCCGCCCAGGCGCCAGAGGTCGAGTCCGAGCTGGAGGACGAGCTCGCCGCCCTGCAGGACGCCAACATGATCGTCTTCGAGGTTGCCGCGGACAACCCGTTCGTCGGCAGCGGCACCGAGATCGGCCGCTGGGCCCTGCCACCCATCGACGTCACCCGCGGTCGAGAAAAGCATCAAGACGGCACGCGACCACCCGCGACCTTCTCCATCCGCGACCTGCACGACGATCTGATCCGGCTCGCCCGGTCACGGCTCGGGCTCAGCGACATCGAGGTCACCAAGCGGATCTACGTGCGGGGGGACGTGCTGCCGGATTGTGAGGGGTTGTTCCACCCTGACGAGGTACGCCCGCCGTCCCGACTGGAAACGTCCTGGGTTGATCTGGGCAGCGACGCGCCGGGGGAGCAGGCCAGGACGTACGTGTGTCTGGCGAAGAGTCTCGTCGGTGGCCAGATCGTCGTCACCCTCTTCGCCCGCTACACCCTCGACCAGGGCATTCTGTCCTGCGAGTTCGCCGCCTTCGTGCTGCCGCCCGTCCGTCGCGACTCCGCGCCCGCCACCGGCTTCTACGGCCTGTTCGGGGAGGATCTGAGCCCGCTTCACGGGCGCTCGACCACCTCGGCCCTCGCCCTCGCGGCGTGGCGCACCTACCTTGCCCAGCTGTTCCTGCGCTCGGACCGGGGCATCGACCTGGCCGAAGCGCACGAGGAGCGGACGCAGCAGCACTACGAGGCGCTCCAGGAGGGGCGACGCTACGACTACGGGGCGCCGTTCAGCGCCCGGGAACTCGCGGCCAGCACGAGCATCGAGAGCTATTTCGAAGTCGCCGATGTGCGCGACTGTCTGTTGCGGATGCAGCGCGGAGTGATCGACTGTCTGGTCGCGTTCCTGACGGACAAGGGCATCGACACGTCCGAGATAGCCGCCGGAAAGCAGCGGATCATCAACAACATCACCAACATCGGAGAGGTGTCCGGCCGGGGCAACATCTTCGGAAGCCACGGACGCGTAACGAATGTCGATCGCGACGACCAGACGGACTGATCGGTTGGTGTCCCGCAGACCCGGTCAGCGGGCGATCCGGAAGGACGAGTCAGTGAGTCAGTTCAACTTCAGCGGCGACATCAACGGTGAGGCGAACGTCTTCGGTGACCACGCGCAGGTGCACAACCGGAGCAACGATTTCAGTCGAGGCTCGGACCTTTCCGGGCTCGTCGCTGCCCTGGTCGACGAGATCGCGAAGCACCGGACGGAGGTTCGTGAGGCCGAACGGCTGACCCAGTTGGCGAGCACGGCTGCGGCGTACGCCGCCGAGCCCCGCCCCAACGTGGAGGGCATCCGCGGCCTGCTACCGGCCCTGCTGGCAGGCGCCGGAACGGTGACCGCCGTCGCCGACGCCGTGCTGCGCGTCTCCCAGGCCGTCAACAGCCTGTAGCGGATGTGAACGTTGCCCTGCCGGCCTCAACCGGCGAGCACGAGGAAGGCGCGCCCCAGTCGGCAGGGTGAGGTGGCGGTTCGGCTGGACCGGATGATCGACCGCTCGGCAGCTCGGGTTGGCCGGTGTCGGTGAGCCGCACGGGGGTCAGTTGGCACTTGCCGACCAGTGTGGACCGCTGTCTCCCAGGTGGCCGACACGTTGCAGCTGCGCCAGATCGTGAACGACGATCTGCCGGTAGCCGGTCCGAATGACTCCCGCGTGCCGCAGTTCGCGGAGGGCCTTCTCGACCGTAGGCTCCGCAGCACCGCAGAGTGACGCCAACTCCGGCTGAGTCAGCGCCACACCGACGGTGCGTCCGTCGCTGATGGGCTCACCGTGCGTCGTCGAGAGCTCGGCCAGAACGCGTGCCAGGCGGATCTTTGCCGGGTAGGCGGTGAAGTCGACTCGGCGGCGGTTCGCCCACCGGAAGCGCGCCGCGGTGGTCCTCGCCAGGGCAAGCGCCGCCTCCGGCTGGTCGTGTAGAAATGGATACCACTCTCGCTTGTAGATGACGGTGACCAATCCCGCACCGCACGTCGTGACCGTCGCCGTCCGTGGGGTGTCATTGAGCGCGGAGATTTCGCCGACCAGGTCACCGGAGACCCGGATCGCCAAGAGCGTTTGACGGCCATCTGCCATGTTGACGGTTACCTTTGTTACGGCTTCCCTGAGCAGTACCAAGTGATTACCGGTGGTTCCCTCCCGCAAGATGTGGTCCCCGGCTTTAACCGAGACGGTTGTTCCCAACGTGAGAAGGCTGGCTCTTGTCTTCGGGCTGAGACACGCGAGCAGCGTGCCAGGAGGCCAGCGAAGGCTAGTCGGCGGCTGCTCGTAGTCGCGTCGCACCTCAGCACCCCGTTCGTCGGCGGGCAACCCTGCTCATGTCGGATGAGGCACGGGCAGTCAACGGATGCAAGTATTTCTGATTGCGGATCCTGGGAGAAGGCCCGCACTGCCTCTTTCAATCGCTCATCAGGGCAATGGCCAGCCAAACTGCGGCGGCGCAACTCGCCACCACGCTCCATGGCACAGCCGCCTGCACCCGCCGGTGCTTCCTGAGTGCGATGTTCGCGAGAACTGTTGCCAGAGACCATGCTTCGATGGCCTCCCGACCCGCGTCGAGGCGTGGCGGCTCGATGCGGGCGGTCGGCTGCGCTGGGAACCCGAACCTGTTGGGCGAGCGGGGGCCGGACGTCTGTGGTCGGAAGCCGATGGCGAGGTGTCGCGCCGCGATCAGGAGAGTGATCACGAAGAGCGAGCCGACCCCGGAGACGACGATGGATAGGACGGGGGAATCCATGAGGTGGAAGACCGCAGGCGCCTTGCTGACAATGAGCGCCACCACCGAGCCGTGGAAGGCGAACAGCCGAGAGATCTTGGCATCGGCGTGTCGGATGGCGTCCTGGTGTAGTCGGGTCGCGGCGAGTGCCCGATCTACCTCCATGTCGGACCGGCGGTGTTTCACATGGCGCGATGAGGTGGTCATGCATCCAGTGAAGGCAACGGGGTGCCGTCGACGTCCGTAGGAATATGGGATCTCCCGTATCCGACACATGCTCAGCTACTTCCTGACAACCCGTACTTCGACGGGTTTCCCACGGCTGGCCATCGCTATAAGTGACATGACCAGGAGCGCCGAGCGTGCGGAGGCAAAATGGCAACGCTGCAGCCAGACCGCAGATTGATCATGTTCGTCGACATGGAGAGCTACAGCCGGCACGACGACGCCGGCCAGATCAACGCCCAGATGAACTTCCGCCCGCTCATGCGAAGGGCGGCCGAGCAGTGCGGCCTGGACCGGGACGGCTGGGAGATCCAATCATCCGGGGATGGGGAACTCGCGCTCTTTCCCCTCGGGACGCCCGAGCCTCGGCTTGTTGCCGACCTCGTACCCGCCATCGACCGGATCCTCCGCGACCACAATCGCGATGCCGGCGCGCATGCGCAGGTGCGGATGCGGGTCGCGTTCCATCAGGGACTTGTGACGAGGACCGAGAACGGTTACGCCGGATCAGCAGTGGTGACTGCGGCTCGCCTGGTGGAGGCGCCCGCGCTGAAGGAGGCGTTAGCCTCGTTCCCCGAGGCGGCGGTAGCGATGATTGTGTCTTCAACGATCTATCAGGACGTGGTGAGCCAGTCGTACAGCGGGATACGGAAGGAGCGTTACGGTCGGGTCAGCGTTCGCGTCAAGTCGTTCGGCGATGAGGCCTGGATCTTCATTCCCGATGAGAACGTCAACGCGGCGCCAATCGCATCTGTCGACGCCTCGACACCAGCCCCTCGGACTGACCTGGGCGGAACCGAGCGAGCCGGGGCCGAGCCGACGAGTGGCAGCCGATTCGCCTTCGGCTCGGTAGTCAACCACGGTCCGAGCGTCTTCGGTGACCATGGCCGAGCGTGGGGCACGGGGGATGCACAAGCTCATCGGCAGGGGCGACAGTGAGCCCGGAGTCCGCAACAGGGGCGGTGCAGGCGGGTGCGCCGGCGGTCGAGCCAGCCGCCGATTCGGCTGCGCCGGCTGCGCCGCAGAGCCCAGATTCAGCGGAGTCGCGAGCTGTTCCAGAGCAGGGTACGCAGCGCGAGGCGAACTCGGATGACAGAGGCCATCGCGATTCGGAAGGCCCGACAGAGGTATCCGACGAGCGGAATGATGATCGCGACTCGCCCGACGATTTCATTCGCGCCAATCCCACCCTTCGCTCCTTCACGTCACGCAGGGGCAGTGGGTTCCGGATCGAGGACTTGAGCAACGCTGGTCCCAGTGCGTTCGGCGATCGGGCGACGGTCATCGGAAATCTGAATCTAGGGCAGGGCAACTCGAAGCCGAGGTTCTTCGCCGACCGAATCAGCGACCTGACCGCGAGGCGTCACACCTTCGTGCGCCCAGCCCACTTCGGTGAGTTGCAGGATCGGTTGCGTCGTTACCCAGTAGTGGGACTTGCTGGACCAGTGGGCAGCGGTCGTTCGACGGTCGCCTGCGTCGCTCTCGCAGAGCATATTGGATCCGACGAGGTCATGGAGATCGTGATGCCTCCCGGATTGGACGACGTCCGATTGATCCGTGAGCAGCCCGATTTTCTGGAGAAGGGTGTTGGTTACATCATCAAGGTTGGCGGTCGGCAGGTCCGGAGCGCCGTCCGATCTATCGAGGCGGCGTTTCACGAGAACGAATGTAGCGGGGTCATAATTCGTGACACGGAGGAGTCCGAGGCGTCCCTCCATCGGGCGGAGGTGTTCCACCACTCATCAGTCTCGCGCGTAGAGGTCTTCCGTCAGCATCTCTTGTATTACCTCAGAGAGAAATGCGTTGGCAACTGCATCGATTGTGATCGCAGTTGCGGGAGAGCGTACACGGTCCAGATGATCACACCAGAGGTGAGCAGGTTAATTGATCTGCTGACGAGACCGGGTGAGTGCGTCCTGCACGCGGAAACGATCGCGCGTGAACTCCCGGCAGACGCTCATGGTTTCGTTGCGCTGCTGCCATCTGAGAACAAGCGGTACCGCGATAAGGCGCGGCAGATCCTCTTGCTGCCCGACGACAAAGAACCGGTTTTTCAGAACAGACCCGCACAACATAGACGAGCGCTGCGGATCGCCTACGCTGTGTTCGCTGGACAATCCATGGCGCGGGTTTCAGAGGGTGCTGGTCTGCTGCTCGGAAAACTCGATCGACTCTTCAATGAGCCGGCCATCGGCCGACCCGCCCTGCTCAACGACATGCCGGCCCTGCTGGGTCAGGAACTCGGAGCTGACTGGCACGACAGAGCCATGGAGGGAGAGTCTCCGCATACGAAGGCGAGAGTGGCCCATATAAAGCCCGAGATGGTGAGGGCGATCCTCGACGTTGCCTGGAACGATTTCGACAACACCCGTCCGGCCCTCATCGAATGGATCGACGAACTCGCCGCCCATCCCGCCCCAGGGTTCAGCAACTGCGCCGCCGTCGCCGCCGCGATCTTTGCCACTCATGACTTTGAGCAGGTCTACGAGGAGGTGATTCGGCGATGGGCGAGGGATCGAAGGCGCGGGAGGCGGAAGGCAGCCGCAGCCGCCATGGCTTCCGCCGCAAACCTCGACGGTGCGGTGCCGGTTGGCTTGACGGTGAGCTCTCAGGTCAGGGCAGACGTGGGTAAGAAGCTCGAATGGCTCGCCCACTCCAGGTCGGCGTTCGAACGAGACACCGCAGCGATGGTGTGGGGGATGGGCTACACGCCACGGCACCCCTTCCAGACCGCACGCGCCCTCACTGCCGTGGCAGCAAATGCCAACGCGTCGTCCATCTGGACCGTCACGGACGCGATCGATAATCTGTCTCGAAAGTATGGCAGCGCATGGACGATCAACGTCCTTTCCTGGTGGCTCGAAAGCGACGGCGTGACTCTCCGCGCTGGTGCCACCCTCGCCTTCCTGAACTGGCTGGAGGAGCCACTCACCGAGCGAGTTGATCAGCTCGTGGCTCTCCTGGAGGCCCAGCCATCCATGGTCGATCGGGTGGCCACGCTGTGGCGAGTCGTACTCCTCGATCCCGGATGCTCCGTCGCCGCGTGGCGGCGCCTCGCGGCTTGGTTACGCAGTGGCGCCAGCGACGCACGACTCAGGGAGCCGGTCCGAGCGCTCGCGATGAGGCTTGCCGCTGAACCCGCGATCCGCTCCCGGCTGAACTACTGGCTCTCCAAGGCCCCAACGACATCCACTTCCCTCGCCTGATCCAGGAGCCACTGTGACCGCCGATAACCAGATTCCTCCCAAATCTGAACCTCCCCAGGGCGCCGGCCCCGTTCGCCGCCTGCTGACCCATTTTCGAGCGGCGTTCAGCTATTGGGACCGACCGCCGGCACCCGACCTCACCCAACGCCGCCGCCACCCCAGGCCGGTCATCGTGCCAGCTCGGGGTCATGTTTTCTCGTTCGAAATACACGTGGCTCTTACCTGGTACTCGGAAGGTTTGAGGGAGGATCAGCTCGGCGCGTGGTCGCTGCAGTTCGCGGACCTCGCCCGTCGCGACGTCGAACACAAGGCGGCGGACCTCGCTCGACATTTCCATCCTCACCAGGCAGGCGCCCTGGAGATTCAGCTCAACCGTGAGCTTTCTCGCGGTCGTCGGCGTTACGAGCGTCAGGGTGTCGTATTGCACTGCAAGCCAGAGGTGCGGGTGAAGCTCGACGAGGACGTGAAGGCAGAACTCCGGCACGTCCACCTGCAGCGGCTCCGGGAAGAGAGCGAACACGAGCTGCGGATTCGGCGGATCCAACTGACCGACCAGCTGACTCAACGCTGGGTCGCTCTGATCGATCGCCTACGCCTGAGCCCACTGGCGCCCGCCGCCCTCCGCCTCACCGACCAGGAGCTTGCCAACGTCCTCGACCAATTCGTCCTCAAGGAGGAACGGTCAAACGTCGAGCGTCTGGCGGCCCTACTGGAGGAAGCCCTGCGCCGTAGCGGCCGAGTCGGGCAGCCCTTGGAAGAGCACGAGGCCGCAGAGATCATCAAGCTTCTCGACGACATCCTCCGGGACGAGGCGACCGCGACTCCTGAGGCTTCCGAGATGAACGGAAACGGTCGGCACGCAGCACCGCCAGCGGGTAGGCCGTGATAGAAGGTCGGACGGGAATGCCCCGAAGCCGACGTTGGAGACCGCGCTCAGCGCGGGCAGCGTTCGACCCTCCGCGCAGGGCCGTTTTCCCGACAGCGTCCGCAGCCCCAACGGCGTACCGTCCGGGTCCGAACAGGGAGGAGCCGGATGAGTTTCCTACGGCAGGCAGAGCGGTCCCCGGACACCGAGCGGATGTTCGACACCGACACGAAGGCGATGGGCTACCTGCCCAACTACACCAGGTTGTTCGCCCACAATCCGGCGGCGTATCTGGCATGGCAGCAGCTCAACGGTGCGGTGAAGGACGGGATGGAGTTGCGCCGCTATGAGTTGGTGACCCTTGCCGCGGCCCGGGCCCTGAAATCCTCCTACTGCGGTCTGGCACATGGAAAGGTCCTGCGCGACAAGTTCTTCGACGCGGCGACTGTCGCCGCCATCGCGTCGGATCACGGCAGCGCCGGCCTCTCCGCGCAGGAGGTCGCCGTCGTCAACTTCGCCGGCAAGGTCGCGGCCGATGCGAACTCCGTCACTGAGGCCGACGTTGAGGACCTGCGCGCTCACGGTCTCGATGACACGGACATATTCCGCGTGATCCTCACCGTTGGCGCCAGATGCTTCTTCAGCACCGTCCTCAGTGCTGCCGGGGTCGAGCCCGATCCGCAGTACCAGGAGAGCCTGGACGCGGATCTGCGGCAGGCGCTGAGCTTCGGCGGGTAGGCCCAGCGAGACGCTCCCTGCCCGGAGTTGACGCAGCGGGTACCGGAGCGCGGCGGAGGCCGGCGAGTTGGACGAAGACTTCGCGTCTGGCTGTCGCGTTACCTCGGCGGGTTGAGGACGTAGCCGGTCAACCAGACCCAACCCTCGTACGTCGACTGGTCGCAGACCGAGACGACGCGGAAGGTCAGCGCGCGATCCCCGGCGAACTGCACCGATGCTCGGCCGTCGATGATGAGCAGGTCGCCGGGGCAGGGGTGCGTGGTCACCAGTGGCCGGAGTTGCGGCCCTGCTCCTGGGCCGGCGGGCACTCCCGCGCGTGCATGGTCTGCCAGTCGCGCAGCGCCCGCTTGATCCGGTCGTTCTCCTGGCTGAGCAGCCGTACCGTCTCGTTGAGCATGGCCAGTTCGTCGGCCAGCCGGGCCTGGAACTCGCGTACCTCATCGGGGTCGACGCCGCGCCGGCATGCGGCAAACTCGCGGGTCCGCACCTCGTGCGGCGTCAACCGGCCTGGGTAGCCGGCGGGGTAGGGCTGGCCGCCTCGATACACCTGAGCCACGGCGGTCCTCTCTGAGGGCAGGCGGGAGCGCGGAAGGTCCGTGCGGTGGGGGTCCGGAAGGGCGGGCCGTCCGCTCGGGGGCTGCGGGCGACCCGCCCGCTCCGTCGCCGCAGCCCCATTCGGCGGTACGACAGCAGAGCAGTCCGGTGGGTCGGGACGGGCACACGCACCCGCCCCGACCAGGGGATGAGCCGAACTCGTTGCCACGCGAGGAGTAGCTCGGAACCAACATAACTAGATATGTCAGATGAGTCAACGCTGCTTGTTAGGTGAGTCGCGGTGTGATCAAATCGGATTGCCACGCGAGGAGAGCCATGCGAGAAGTGCCGGACTACTGGCGCATCGCCGATGATGTGATCGCCGACGTCAGGTCGAAGAAGTTGAAGCCGGGGGACAAGCTGCCCTCGATCGTTGAGCTGCGTGCCCGCTACGACGTCAGCCACGGGACCGTGCAGATGGCCTACGCCCGGTTGGAGGCGCTGCGGGTTATTCGGCGGCAGCAGGGCAAGGGTGTCTTCGTGACCGACCCGAAGACCTGGATGCGGGAGCCATAGACGATCGGCTCGACCGGGGCCACGGACGGACCGAAGGCGACCGGACCATCAGCGGTACGCCGAGATCCATCGGATTCGTTAGGGTCGACGTCCGGGATCAGGCGAGGGGAGCCGGCGTGGCGAAGCCAGGTGGTGTCTTCTGCTTCGAGGGCGAGTGGGAGGACGATCTCGCGGAGCGGGGTTCGGTTCTGCCGACCCTCGAACTGCTTGAACGGCTCGGCAGCATCCGCTTCATCCACCGTGACACCGCCACTCCACAGGAACTGCGCTACTTCCTGGAGCGGTGGTTGTCTCGCAAGTACTCCGCCTACCAGGTCGGCTTCTTCGCGCTGCACGGCTCGCCCACCCGGCTGCACTTGTCCAGTTCGCACTCCGTAGGGCTCGCCGAGATTGCGAGCTGGATGTCAGGTCAGTGCGAGGGTAAGCGGTTCTATTTCGGAAGTTGCTCGGTGCTTCGCGCCTCGGACACCACGCTCGCCGAGTTCCTTCGTGAGACGAAGGCGGCGATGCTGTGTGGTTTCACCAAAGAGATCGACTGGATCGAGTCTGCGGCATTCGAGACGGTGGTCCTCAACAACATGGTCAACGGTGGCAAGGTAGACAGCGTGGAGCGGCTGGTTAAGTCGTCACGCTGGGCGGCGCTGGCGCGGCACTACGGCTTCAGGATCGTTTACCAGAGTGGCCGTTCGACGTAAGTCACTCGCATCCCGAATCTGATCAACGCGGTACCGAGTCCGCGCGGTCAGGTGACGCCGGTGCGGGCGGCGAAGCTGCGGAGCCCGGGTAACGCCTGACGGCGGTCGGCGCTGAGCAGCGCGTCGGTGAGCTGTTGAGCCCACGGTCGGTAGCGGACCTCCTGCGGTGCCGTCTGCTCGGCGGCGAGCAGCGCTTGGTACGCCTGCGCGTGCGCACCGCGTCCGAACAGGGCCAACGCGACGTCTTCCCAGTACCGCGCCCGCCGCTCCACGTTGCCCAGCTGATCGGGGCGTAGTGCGCGGGCGTATTCGACCGCCGCTCCGAAGTCACCCAGTCTTCGGGCGACACTGATCTTGTAGAGCGCGACGTCGACCTCCGCGAAACCGCCGCCCGCTCCGGCCCGCCGGCTGGCCTCGTCGGCCTCGGCCAGCAACTCCCAAGCGGTGTCCCGGCGGTCCGAGAGAGCTGCCGTGTATGCCGCTGTCGCCAGCAGCCGCCCGTACGCGCAGCTCTGCTCAATCGAGGTCAAGCCGGTCCCGGCGTCGAGGGCCTGGGCGGCGCTGACCGCCGTCTGTTCTGCGCGGGCTCGGTGCCGGGAGCGTCGTAGCACGATCGCGGAGATCCGTTCCGTCTCTGCGGTCAGCAGTGGGTCGTCCGCTTCGCGCGCCGCCTGGCGGGCCCGGTCCATGGCCGACCACGCCATGCCGTCCTCGTGCAGCTTGATGAGCACCTGCGTTGCCAGGTGGTAGGTCTCGGTCAGGGCGCTGGCCGCCGTCGGCTGATCATCAACGTCGGCGGTGACGCGCGCAGCCGTTGCCATCGACACCAGGCCCGAGAGCCGTGACGATAATCGGGCGTACCGGCAGGCGTGGAAGTCGGACCAGGCGGTCCCGAGCGCCGCGCGTATCGACGCTGTGCCAACGGGGCCGGTTGGGGGCGGTGCGTTCCCCAGTAGAGCGTCCTCAAGGCTGCTGACGACTCGGCCCGGCACCGCGGCCGGTCCGTCATCCGTCCCGGGAATGGCAGCGCCCACGATGCCTGCCAGGCCGCCGAGCACGTCACGTCGTCGCACCGGACCATCTCCCGCCTCGCGCGATGGCTCTTCACCGTGCACCCTATCCAGTGAGCCACCGAGACGGTTGAATGTCGGGCCGCCTCCTCCTGCGAGTCCGAACAACTCCGGCGGAATGTCGAAGATCTCAGCGAGGCGACGCAACACCGTGACGTCTGTCAGCGGCTGGCGGCCACGCTCGATCCGGGAGAGGGTCGCTGCCGAATATCCGCAGCGCTGACCGGCCTCTGCGAGGGTGAGCCGAGCAGCGGTACGGGCTACCCGCAGCAACACGCCGAAGTCTCCCGTGGAGGCCGCTTGCCTGGCCTCCGGTAGCTCGTACCAGCGACGGTCCGCGCCCATGGCGGCCTCCGTTCGGCCCCGATGTTGCCTTTGTCGACTGTGTTGCGTGAATGACGTCTCACGCAAGGCTGTTTCGCAATATGACAGGCCGAGTGCTCGCACACGCACACCAATGCTGTGCTGAACGTGATCGAACGCTACTCGTTGGGAGTCGTGATGGATGAGTCGGAGAAGCCGGCGCGAAGTGATCAATCGTCAAACGTAGTGGGTCGCGCCCTGGCTATCGGTGCGTCGGCCACTGGGGTGCTTCTGGTGGTCGCGTTGAACGGCCCTGAAGGCACGGCAACCGCTGCGGTCGCCGCGGTTGGAGCCATCGTCACTGCGCTGGTCGGCCTCGCTGCCAGCCACTCTCGTCGCCATGACCAACAGTGACACCCGCGACCTGTGCGCCTGGACCGCTGACCGCCTACCTTTCCCCTACCTGGTCGACTGGTGCTCGCCGGATGTGAGTTCGACGATGTCCTCGCGCGGCCGCCCGTCGACGTGTTGGTGCATCTGCCAGATCAGCCGGCCGCCGTACTTTCCGTCTGCGGCGTTCTGGAGGAGGACGAAACAGGTCGGGTACTTGCCGAGCACCGCCTCCAGTACTGCTTCCTTGCCCTGCTGGCCGGCTTTGACGATTTCCCGATAGTGCGCCAGGTAGTTCTCTGCCACGAGCTCTGCGATTGATTCGTCGGGGTGGCGCTCCAAGCAGGCCATGTCGAAGTGCGAAAGCTGCACGATGCGGTGGTAGGCGACCTTGCCGAGCTTCCGGTTGAGTGATTCGAGGTAGCGCAGGCTGTGATCTTTCACGTGAACGTCGCCAGGTTGGACGCCGACTTCCACGAATGAGTTGACCGCGTAAATGCGGGAGTCGCCGTCCTCGTTCGCCGACTCGATGACCATCCGCGCGGCCGCGTAGAGGGCCCGCGCCTTCTCGTCGCGCTCCGGCGAGTGCTGGCCAGGATCCAGCGGATAGTACTGAGCGCCGACCGAGCCGCCCACCGTCCCATTTCGATGTTTGCACGCCGATCAAGGCGTCGAGAATGACAAAAATCTGACAGCTGGTTGCTCGCTGGGCTGCCTCAACCTGGCAGGTCACCGCCGGTGTCGAGGCCACTCGGTCGGGGTGCGACGGTCGGCGAGGCGAACTGACCCTGCTGCGGGCGGCGGCGCTGGGCCAGCAGTTCGTCGATCCACCGGACGGCGTCGCGCTGTCTGCTGAGCATGTGCTGGCGCGCGGTGGCCAGCTCCGGGTCGCCGCCGGCCACCGCCAGGTGGTCGTCCAGGATCGCCACCCACCGGCGGCTGAGTTCTTCGGCGTACCGCGCCTGCCGCAGGTGCTCTTCGAGGCGGCATTCGAGGGTGACCAGCCGATCGATCTGTGGCTGAACCGCTCGTCTGATGTGCTCGTCGAGCCGGACGGCGACGTCCGGCGCGCAGCTGACCTCAAGGTCGCCCCGCTGGTAGCGCCAGGGGCCCTGCGCGGCGAGCGTCTGTTGCAGTTGCATCTCCAGCTCCGCCGCACGGTGGGGGGCCAACTCCCGGGCGGCGTCGGCGGCGAGCCGGGTCAGGCGCTGGATCGCCTGCGGCATGAAGTAGTCGGCGTACCAGGTCAGCACCTCGGCGCGCAGGCTGACCGTCGACGACCAGGCGAACGTCGCGCGGATGTGGAAGGAGTACACGTAACCCTGGGCGGGCACCACGATCTGCCGGGGCGCGGTGCGCTGCTCGACGAGCGGGCCGGACGGCGTCGCGGGCGCGGCCAACCCGACCGGCTCCTCGTCCTGGAGGGCCGCCACCAGTCGATCCCAGTTTCGCGCCCACCACCGCCAACTGCGGACGCTCGTGTCGCGGGTGGCGGTGAGGCTGCGGATTGCCCAGTGCCGCCGCGGCTCCGCCGGTCTCGGCCTGCCGTCGGGGGCGTCGGACATACCACCCCTCCCTGGTCACGGATTCGCGTCCCACGCTAACAACGGGTAACCGATCTGGTCGCCGCCACGCCGACGTGACGCCGCGGCGAAGCGGTCACACCCATTCGGGCCCGGGGGTGCGACGGGGGCCGGGCCTCCGGAGGGGAGAGGGTCGTCCGGGGTTCACCGAGCATTGTGGCGACGTTGGGGCGGCAAGGGCTGTCGCCGTCGACCGGCAACGGTGAGACTGGTCCTGGTCCGACAATCACGCGGATCGATGGATTGGATGGTCTGGAGGCAGCCTGTGTCCACCCTCGTGTCCCCGCTGGCCACGCTCGGCGCGATCCGCCGGCGTACCACCAGCGTCGCCCTGCTCCTCGCCATGGTCGCCGCCGCGCTCGTCGGCCCGTCCGTGGTCACCCCCCGGTTGACCGACCCGGCGTCGGCGGCGGTCTACAGCTCCTGCACCATGAGCCGCTGCGCGGACGCCCGCACCGCCCGCTCGGGCTGGTCCGCCAAGGGGTTCCCGACCAGCCGTGGCTGGTACTCCTGGAGCGGCGGGAAGTCCAATTTCGCCGGTGGCCAGTTCTACAACTACGAGGGTCAACTGCCCACCAACGCCACCTACTACGAGTACGACGTCTACCCGCGGACCCAGGGCGCCGCCCGGGACGCGTACCGGATCGTGGTGAACCGCAGCACCGGGGTCACCTGGTTCTCGCCCAACCACTACACCGACTTCTACCGGCTCTGACCGGCCCGGGCGTCGGCCGGTCGTGTCTTCGCGGCCGGCCGACCACGCGGTTTCGGTGCCCGCCAGGACCAGGAGGCACGTGATGGCCGACCATGACGACAGGCGATGGCCGGACTGGTTGACGGTGTCCCGTGCCGGCGCGCAGGAGGTGCCGGACGCCGTGGTGCTGCGCGGTGCGGCCACCCGGACCCGGCCCGCGCTCTTCGCCGCGCTGGCCGACGCGCTGGCCCTGCCGACCCACCTCGGACACACCTGGGACGCCCTCGCCGACGCGCTCCGGGATCGGCTGGACGCCGGACCGCTTACCCTGGTAGTCAGCGACGCCGGTCAGTTGCTCGTCGACGAGCCGGCCGAGCAGTACGCCCTGCTGCTCACCGTGCTCGGCGACCTCGCCACCACCGCGCCCCACCCGCTGCGCGTCGTCCTCGGCGAGGTCTCGCCCTTCTGATCGCACCTCCCGCCGACTCTCCCGCCTCGCGGTGGGCCGGCTGTCATTCGCAGAGTCGACGGCGTCTCACCGTGGGTGACGGCGTCTGGAGGCGCATGGTCGGCTGAGCGATATGACCCAGAGGTATAAATATGACTCTGAGGTATGTCGCGCGTCAGCGACACCGCCCCG
>NZ_JAGPXZ010000450.1:0-5047 GCF_018070305.1 Micromonospora sp. M51
GTCGGCAGGTCCGGCCCGTCGAAGGAGACGGGCACGACCACGTCCGCCGCGTCGGCGTCGGGGTTGACGGCGGCGCTGGCGTCGGCGTCGGCGTCGGCGCTGGCGTCGGCGTTGTGGCCTGCGGCTCTGGTGTGTTCGGGGCCGGTGGCCGCGGCGGCGACGGCGGACGCCCATCGGGTCAGCTGCCGGGCGGTGGCGGTCGGGTCGGGCAGGCCGTCGAGCAGCACGGTCCGGGCCGCCGGCACGATCTCGACGGCGATCAGGTCGCCCCGTTCCCGACGCCGCCACAGTTCGCTGCGCCACGCTTCGACGAGCGCGGCCTCGGGGATGTCGGTGGGCGTGGTGCAGTCGAGGAGCAGGGCGTGCGCCCCGACGGGTCGGATCCGCATCCGCTCATCCTCGCCGATGTGCCGCCGATCCGGTGTTCACGGTGATGGTGCCCGGTGTCACCAACGCCACTACTTACAAGTAACCTACGGTGTCGTAACCTGACTGGGTGACCACCTCCGCCCCGCTTCGCCTGAAGCCGGTCGACATCGGTAAGCCTCGGATGCGCGGCTGGCTCCACACGTACGCCTTCTTCGTCGCCGTGGTCTGCGGCATCGTGCTCTGCTCGATCGCCGCCACCAGGCCGGGATGGGCGCCACTGGTGAGCTGCCTCATCTACAGCCTGACGGTCTGCGGGCTCTTCGGCACGAGCGCGTTGTACCACCGTCGGGTGTGGTCGGAGCGCGGCTACCAGCTGATGCGCCGGATGGACCACTCGATGATCTTCGTGTTCATCGCCGGCACGTACACACCGCTCTGCGTGATGCTGCTCGCGCCCCGGCCTGCCACGGTGATGCTGGCCCTGGTCTGGGGTGGCGCGCTGGCCGGCGTGGCGGTCAAGGTGGTCTGGCCGCACGCGCCGCGCTGGGTGTCCGCGCCGCTCTACCTGGCGCTGGGCTGGGTGGCGGTGGCCATGCTGCCGGAGATCCTGCACGGCGGCGGCGTCGCGGCGCTGGTGCTGCTGGTCGTCGGCGGCGCGATCTACAGCGTGGGCGCGGTCTTCTACGCGTTGCGCCGGCCCAATCCGTGGCCGACCGTCTTCGGCCACCACGAGTTCTTCCACGCCTGCACGCTGCTGGCGGCGCTCTGTCACCACATCGCCATCTACTTCGCGCTGTTCGCCTGACCCGAACTCCGGGATCGGCGGCTCCCCGGGATCGGGCACCGCATCCCACCTCACGATCCGCGGGGGCGCGCGGGGCGCGGCTCCGGGGCCGGGGCCGAACGCGAGCCGGGGCCCCGCGACGCTGCGGGACCCCGGAGTGTGTGAGCGAGGATCAGACCGGTCGGCCCGGCCTACGCACCTCGCGGTACTCCTGCACGACCTGGTCGTTCTGGACCGGAACGACCCGGTCGGCCACCACGCGCTCCTCGCGCACCGGCGCGGCGACCACCGTGCGGCGGCGGCTGCTCCAGAAGTAGAGGGTGACGAGCAGACCGGCGACGCCGGCCAGCATCAGCACCCAGCCGACCACTGACAGGTCAAGCCAACCCAGGTCGGCTTCCACTGCGAACGCGAAGATCGCGCCTATCGCGATCAAGAAGATGCTGCCACCAATGCCCATGTCTCGCTCCTCGGCTCTAACCTGGCGTACCTCGCGCCGCGGCCGTCGGTAGGGGTGCGGCATCCATCGACTTACCCCGGCACGGAGATCGCCAATCGGGCAAGCTGGGACCATGACGGACGCCGACCCCGACACACGGACACTGGTGTTGCTGCGGCACGCGAAGGCCGAGCAGGGCAACGACGCGGCGGACGACGCCGAACGGCCACTGAGCGCCCGTGGGACCGCCGACGCGGCCGCGGCGGGGGCCTGGTTGGCGCACCACGGGCTGCTGCCCGACGTGGTGATCTGCTCGACGGCCCGCCGCACCCGGCAGACCTGGCACGGCGTGGCGATGGGGATGACCGGTTCCCCGCCGGAGGGTGGCCCGACCGGTCCCCGCCCGACCGTCCGTTATGAGCCGGGCGCGTACGACGCGCACCCCGAGGAGTTGTTGTCGCTGGTCCGCACGGTGGACCCGGCGGCCCGCACGGCACTGCTCATTGCCCACAATCCAGGCATCTCGCTGCTCTCGGCGCTCTTCGACCCCGAGGGTGTCGACGACGGGGGGTTGCGCACCGCCGAGTTGGCGGTACACCGCTGCCCGGTCGGCTGGTCGCAGTGGAGCAGGGCGGGAGCGCCGCTCACGGCCCGCCACGCCGCACGCGACTGAGCCACCCGCCGGCAGTCGGCGGGTGGCTCAGCGGTACGCGTCCAGCCTGGGTGGGGATCAGGACGGCGGCGCGGTCGGTGGCGGCGGGTCCGGCGGTGGCGGCATCATCGCCGTCGGATGAGACAGCCGGTTCTCCTCCACGATGAGGGTTCGGGCCCGCTTGCGCCGGTCCTGCCAGAACCAGAGCGTGGTCAGCAGGACGGCCAGCCCAGCCAGGATGAACACCCAGCCGACCGCGCGTACGTCGATCCACCAGACGTTGGCTCTCAGCGCGAAGGTCAGGATCGCGCCGATCGCGATGAGAAAAATGCCGCTACCTACACCCATGTGCGCTGCACTCCCCCGTGCGGTGGCTCTGGGCGTTCCCTTTCGAGGTCACGCGACGGTTACCCGCCACGCCACCGGCATACCCGACCGGGCTCGCCGAATACGTGCCCGACGCGGGGTGGGACGGCGACGGCCGGCGAGGCAGACAGCCCCGCCGGCCGTTGCGGCGTCGGGTGGTGCGACCCTAAACCGTCAGACGTGCCGTGGCACGCTCAGAAGGCCTCCTCCGGGAGGTCCATGATGTCGAGGTCCGTGCCCTCGATGATCCGCCGGTCGGCACCGATGCGGGGCAGCACCTCACGGGCGAAGAAGCGGGAAGCGGCCACCTTGCCGGTGTAGAACGCCTTGTCACTGGCGGAAACCTCGCCGGCCAGCGCCTTCAGCGCCACGTCGGCCTGCCGCTGCAGCAGCCAACCGACCACCAGGTCGCCGATCGCCAGCAGGAACCGCCGGCTGCTCAGCCCGACCTTGTAGAGGGCGCGGGTGTCGCCGCCCTGCGCCTCGCCCAGCCAGCCCGTCATCACACCGAGGATGTTCTGCACCTCGGCGAGCGCCTTGCCGAGCGCCTGCCGCTCGTCCTTGAGCTGACCGTTGCCCGCCTCGGAGGAGATGAACTCCTGGATCTCGCCGGCCACCGCCATCAGCGCCTTGCCGTTGTCCCGCACGATCTTGCGGAAGATCAGGTCCAGGCTCTGGATGGCGGTGGTGCCCTCGTACAAGGTGTCGATCTTGGCGTCCCGGACGTACTGCTCCAGCGGGTAGTCCTGCAGGAAGCCGGAGCCGCCGAAGGTCTGCAGGGCCTCGTGCCCGAGCAGTTCGTACGCCCGCTCCGAACCAACGCCCTTGACCAGCGGCAGCAGCAGGTCGTTGACCCGCTTCGCCAGCTTGGTGGCCTTCTCGTCACCGGCCGCCTCGGCGATCGCGACCTTGTCCTGCCAGGTGGCGGTGTAGAGGACCAGGGCGCGCAGACCCTCGGCGTACGACTTCTGCATCAACAGCGAGCGGCGCACGTCCGGGTGGTGGGTGATGGTGACGCGGGGCGCGGTCTTGTCCGCCTGCTGGATCAGGTCGGCGCCCTGCACCCGGTTCTTCGCGTACTCCAGGGCGTTGAGGTAGCCGGTGGAGAGGGTGGCGATGGCCTTGGTGCCGACCAGCATCCGGGCGTACTCGATGATCATGAACATCTGCCGGATGCCGTCGTGCTTGTCGCCCAGCAGCCAGCCCTTGGCCGGTACGCCGTGCTCGCCGAAGGTCAGCTCGCAGGTGTTGGAGACCTTCAGGCCCATCTTGTGCTCGACGTTGGTGGCGTAGACGCCGTTGCGCTCGCCCAGCTCGCCGGTGGTCTCGTCGAAGTGGAACTTCGGCACCACGAAGAGCGACAGGCCCTTGGTGCCGGGGCCACCGACCCCCTCCACGCCCACCGGGCGGGCCAGCACGTAGTGCACGATGTTGTCGGTGAGGTCGTGCTCACCGGAGGTGATGAAGCGCTTCACACCCTCGATATGCCACGAGCCGTCCGGCTGCTGGATGGCGCGGGCGCGGCCGGCGCCGACGTCCGAGCCGGCGTCCGGCTCGGTGAGCACCATTGTGGAGCCCCACTGCTTGTCGATGAAGAGCTTGGCCCACCGCTTCTGCTGCTCGGTGCCCTCGACCTCCAGCACGTGCGCGAAGGACGGACCCGAGGCGTACATCCAGATGGGGGCGTTCGAGCCGAGCACCAGCTCGGCGAGGGCCCACCAGAGGGCGCGCGGCGCGGTGGTGCCACCCAGGTGCGGCGGCAGGTCCAGGCGCCAGAACTCGGAGTCCATGAACGCCTGGTACGACTTCTTGAAGGACTCCGGCAGCGGCGCGGTGTGCGTGGCCGGGTCGAAGACCGGCGGGTTGCGGTCACTGTCCGTGTAGCTGGCGGCCAGATCCTCGCGGGCGAGGCGGTCCAGCTCGGCGAGGAAGGTGCGGGCCGTGTCGGCGTCGAGTTCCGAGTACGGTGCCTGGCCGAACGCCCGGTCCGCCCCGAAGACCTCGAACAGGTTGAACTCGAGATCCCGCAGGTTGCTCTTGTAGTGGGTCATGCTCGCTGGCCCCGCTTCCGGACAGGTGTTACCGATCAGTAACCCAGACTGTATTACTCGCGGGTAGGCAGCGACAAGCGGATCACCCAAGTGACGGCGATTACACACCTGCGGTGCCGCCGGCCGACTCAGCTCTCGGCGGCGCCGACCTCCCAGCTCGGGACGGCCACGGCCGCGCTGGTACGAGCACCCACGTACTCCATCAGGACCAGCGCGATGTCGTCGTCGAGCCGGCCGTGGACCCACTCGACCAGGGCGGTCTCCAGCGACGCCAGCCCGTCGGCGACAGTGCCATGGCCGAGCAGCCGCCAGGCCCGGTCGGCGGTGGGGAAGAACTCGCCGTCCCGCCGCGCCTCGCCGAGACCGTCGGTGAACAACAGCAGCCT
>NZ_JAGPXZ010000451.1:0-5047 GCF_018070305.1 Micromonospora sp. M51
GAGGGTCGCCCGCTGCTCGACCTCGTCGAGGAGATCCGCGCCCAGGTCCGCAGCGACGCCCCGGCGGCCGCGCAGCGCCTCGGCGGGCTCGACGTGACCACCGGCACCAAGTTGGCCCGCGCCTTCTCCACCTACTTCCACCTGGCCAACATCACCGAGCAGGTGCACCGCGCCCGGGATCTGCGCCGCCGTCGCGCGGTGCAGGGCGGCTGGCTGGACCAGGCCGCCAAGATGATCGCCGAGCGGGGGGTGCCGGCCGAGGAGATCGCCAACGCCGCTCGCCGGCTCGCGGTGCGACCGGTCTTCACCGCGCACCCGACCGAGGCTGCCCGTCGGTCGATCCTGTCCAAGCTGCGGGCGATCGCCGACGAGTTGGACACCGAGACCGCCAACGCGATCCTCTACGGCGCCAGCGACGAGGGCCCGGCCAACCGCCGGTTGGCCGAGCTGCTCGACCTGATGTGGCAGACCGACGAGCTGCGGCTCGACCGGCCGGACCCGACCGACGAGGCCCGCAACGCGATCTACTACCTGCGCGACCTGTACGCGGAGGCCGCCCCGCAGGTGCTCGACGACCTGGCCGACACGCTGCGCACGCTCGGCGTGGAGACCTCACCGACGGCCCGGCCGTTGAGCTTCGGCACCTGGATCGGCGGCGACCGCGACGGCAACCCGTTCGTCACCCCGGCGGTCACCCGCGAGGTGCTGACCATCCAGCACGAGCACGGCATCGCCGCCACCGAGAAGGCGATGGACCACCTGATCAACGAGGTCTCGGTGTCCCGCCGACTGCGCGGGGTGTCCCTGGACCTCTCCGCCAGCCTCGCCGCCGACCTGGACGCGCTGCCCGAGGTGGCGCAGCGTTTCCGCCGGGTCAACGCGGAGGAGCCGTACCGGCTCAAGGCGCGCTGTGTGAAGGCGAAGCTCGCCAACACCCGGCTGCGGTTGCGTCAGGGCACCGCGCACGTGCCCGGTCGGGACTACCGGGGCTCCGCCGAGCTGGTCGCCGACCTGGACCTGCTGCGCGCCTCGCTGGCCCGCAACTCCGGGCAGCTCACCGCGGTCGGCCGGCTGGCCTCCACCATCCGTACGGTCTCCGCGTTCGGCCTGCACCTGGCCACCATGGATGTCCGGGAGCACGCCGAGGCGCACCACGCGGTGCTCGCGCAGCTCTACGAGGCGGTCGGCGAGGTCTCCGACTACCCGGCGCTGACCCGGCTGGAACGCACCAAGCTGCTCGCCGACGAGCTGACCGGCCGCCGGCCGCTGTCCACGCTGGACACGTCGCTCACCGAGCCGGCCCGCAAGACGTTCGACGTGTTCAGCACCATCCGGGAGGCACAGGACCGGTTCGGCGCCGAGGTGATCGAGTCGTACATCATCTCGATGACCCTGGGCGTCGACGACGTGCTGGCCGCCGTGGTGCTGGCCCGCGAGGCCGGCCTGGTGGACGTGCACAGCGGGCGGGCCCGGATCGGGTTCGTGCCGCTGCTGGAGACCCCGGCCGAGCTGAACGCCGGCGGTGAGCTCCTCGACGAGTTGCTGTCACTGCCCGCGTACCGGGCGCTGGTCACCGCCCGCGGCGACGTGCAGGAGGTCATGCTCGGCTACTCCGACTCGAACAAGGAGGCCGGGATCACCACCAGCCAGTGGTCGATCCACCGGGCGCAGCGCGCGCTGCGCGACGTGGCCGCCCGGCACGGCGTGCACCTGCGGCTCTTCCACGGCCGGGGTGGCACGGTCGGGCGTGGTGGCGGTCCGACGCACGAGGCGATCCTGGCGCAGCCCTACGGCACGATGGACGGCGCGATCAAGGTGACCGAGCAGGGCGAGGTGATCTCCGACAAGTACACCCTGCCCTCGCTGGCCCGGGAGAACCTGGAGTTGACCCTCGCCGCGGTGCTCCAGGCGACCCTGCTGCACACCGCGCCCCGGCAGCCGGCCGAGATGTTGGAGCGCTGGGACGCGACGATGGACGTGGTCTCCGAGTCGGCGTTCCGGTCCTACCGGTCGCTGGTAGAGGACCCGGACCTGCCGGCGTACTTCTGGGCGTCCACCCCCACCGAACTGCTCGGCGCGCTCAACATCGGCTCCCGGCCGGCGAAGCGCCCGAACACCGGCGCGGGACTGTCCGGGCTGCGGGCCATCCCGTGGGTGTTCGGCTGGACGCAGACCCGGCAGATCGTGCCGGGCTGGTTCGGCGTCGGTTCCGGGCTGGCCGCCGCCCGCGAGGCGGGGCTGGCGGACGTGTTGGCCGAGATGCACCGTAACTGGCACTTCTTCCGCACGTTCCTGTCGAACGTCGAGATGATGCTGACCAAGACCGACCTGAGCATCGCCCGCCGGTACGTCGAGACGCTGGTGCCGAAGAAGCTGCACCCGATCTTCGAGCAGATCGAGCGGGAGTACGAGCTGACCAAGCGGGAGGTGCTGGCGGTCACCGCCTCACCGGCCCTGCTGGAAAACTCGCCGGTGCTCCAGCGCACCCTGGCCGTCCGCGACACCTACCTGGAGCCGCTGCACCACCTGCAGGTGGCGCTGCTGCGGCAGTACCGGGAGTCGGGTGCCGCCGGGCGGGCCATCGCCACCGCCCCGGGCGGCCGACGCGCACCGAGCGACGGCACCGCCCTGGAACGCGCGCTGCTCACCACCGTGAACGGCATCGCCGCCGGAATGCGCAACACCGGCTGATCATCAGGTACGACGACGGGCCCCGGTCACCGCGACCGGGGCCCATCGTTCGTAGGTCGGCGGAACGACGCTCAGAAGTCGCCGCCCCCGAAGTCACCGCCGCCGAAGTCCCCACCGCCGAAGTCCCCACCGCCGAAGTCCCCGCCGGCGTAGTCCCCGCCGAAGTCCCCACCCTGGTCGCCGCCACCGAAGTCCTGGTCGCCGCCCTGGTCGACGCCGTCACCGAAGCCCTCCTGGTAGCCGGCGTCGTAGCCGTACCCGGGGTCGGCGAAGGCGGGCGAGAAGAGCGCGTCGGCGATCAGGATGCCGCCGAGCACGCCGGCGCCGGCGCCCAGCGCCGTCTTCCACCAGGGCGTCGAATACCACCCTGCCGGCACCGGACGGCCCTGATAACGCCCACCGGGGTAGTAGTAGGGCGTTTCCCGGCCGGGTTGCGGCCCGGCCCGGAAGGTCTGCCCCTGCACGTCGACCTCGCGCTCCTTGGTGAGCTGCCCCACGCCCCGCGCGGCGGCCAGCGCCGGCACCTCGGGGCCGGGGTCGATGCCCATCGCGGTACGCGCCGCCCGGATGTACGCCAGCCCTTCCAGCGCGGTCTCCCGGGCCAGGGCGAACTGGTGCGGCGTACGCGCCTGCTCCAGCTGCGAGCCGGCGGCGTTGTACCGCTCACCGGCGTCGGCCAGCGCCTGGCGCACCGCCGGGTCGTCGCCGTGCAGGTTCATCAACTGGCCGCCGAGGCGCTCGTACCACCGCTGCGCCTCCGCGCGGGCGTCGCCGAGCTCGGTGCGTCGGCGGGCACCGGCCTGGGCGCGGATGAGCGCGGCTGCGCCCAGCGCGCCGACCAGCACCACGGCGAGGCAGAGCAGAAGTTCCATGTCATCGAACGTACCCCCGGGTGTCACGTCGTATCCGTCTGGCAAGCTCCGGTGATGGACGTCTCGACGTTGCTCCTGGTGATGGTGTGCCTCGGCGTCGGCGGGGCGGTGGGCTGGCTCGCGGCCCGGTCCCGCTCGGCGGCCGACATCGCCCGTCTCGACGCCACCCTGGCCGCCACCCGGGAGGGCGAGGGCCGGCTGGAGCAGTCCATGCGGGCGTTGAGCTACGAGGCCACCGCGCAGTCCCAGGAGGCGGTGGCCAGGGCGGTCGCGCCGCTGCACGACACCCTGCGCCGCTACGAGCAGCGGGTGGCCGAGCTGGAGCACGACCGGGTCGACGCGTACGCCGAGCTGCGCGAGCAGGTCCGCTCCATGACCGCGGTCTCGGGTGAGCTGCGCACCGAGACGAAACAGCTGGTGGCGGCGCTGCGCGCACCGCAGGTGCGGGGTCGCTGGGGCGAGCACCAACTGCGCCGGATCGTCGAGGCTGCCGGCATGCTGGAGCACTGCGACTTCTCCGAGCAGGTCACCGCCGACAACGACGGGCAGGTTGTCCGCCCGGACCTGGTGGTCCGGCTGCACGGCGGTCGCTCGGTGGTGGTGGACGCCAAGGCGCCGTTCGACGCGTACCTGACCGCCATGGAGGCCCGCGACGAGCGTGGCCGGGACACCCACCTCGACGCGCACGCGCGGCACCTGCGGGGGCACGTGGACGCGTTGGCGGCCAAGTCCTACTGGTCGGCGTTCGACAGCGCACCCGAGTTCGTGGTGCTGTTCGTCCCCGCCGACCCGTTCCTCGACGTCGCGCTCCAGCGTGACCCGACGCTGCTGGAGCACGCGTTCACCCGCAACGTGGTGCTGGCCACGCCGGCCACGCTCGTCGCACTGCTCCGCACTGTCGCCTACTCCTGGCGGCAGGAGGCACTGGCCCGCAACGCGCTCGCGGTGCACACCCTCGCCCGGGAGCTGTACGGCCGGTTGTCCACCCTGGGCGATCACGTGGGCAAGCTCGGGTCCTCGTTGGCGGGCGCGGTGACCGCCTACAACCGGGCGGTCGGCTCGCTGGAGGCCCGGGTGCTGGTCAGCGCCCGCAAGCTCGCCGAGTTGGGCGTCTCGGACGACGAGTTGGCCACGCCGGCCCAGGTCGAGCTGACGCCCCGGCAGCCGCAGGCACCCGAGTTGGTCGATCCGACCGACGGCGAGGTCGAGGCCCGCTCACCGGCTATGTGACAGTGCGTGTGCCCTCATGTCACGAAGTGGTCACAAGGGGCTGACCGGTAGTGACAGTGTTCATCGATACCACGAAAGATTCTGCTCACCCGAGCGCCCTTCTCTGAGGGGCCCTGTTCTCTGGAGGTAAAGAGAACGTGAGCAGACTCCGAAACCTGAGCCGGCGCACCTCAGCCGCGCTCTTCGCGTCGGTCCTGGCGGCGAGCGCCGCGACCGCCGTTGGCGGTGCCGCCACCGCGGCCGCCGCTCCCGCC
>NZ_JAGPXZ010000452.1:0-5033 GCF_018070305.1 Micromonospora sp. M51
TTGCCCAGCAGCGCGCCCGCCGAGAACGCCGCCAGCACCAGGCCGAGACCGCTCGGCCCGGGTAGCTCGCGGGCGACCCAGACCGGGATGTAGACGGCCACGCTGGCGTTGGCCACCATGTTCAGCGCCGAGATGACGGCGAGCATGCCGAGCAGCGGCCGGTCCCGACCCAGGTAGCTGAACCCACCCCGTAGCGCGCTCAGGTAGCTCTCCGGCTGGGCCGGTGGGGTCGGGGCGGCCGGTGGGCGGACCAGGACACCGATGAGCAGCGCGCAGACGCCGAAGCTTGCCGCGTCGATGAGGATCGCCTCGGTCACCCCGAACACGGCGATCAGCAGACCGCCCACCGCGGCACCGAAGAGGGTCACCACCCGACTGAGCCCGTCGTAGGCGGAGGTCAGCCGGATCAGCGGCACCCCGGCGGCCTCCGCGACCGGCCGAAACATCACGTGTTTCACCCGGTCCCCGATGCCCCGCAGCGCGCCGGCCACCGCGACGAGCGCCACCAGCGGGACGAAACCCAACCACGGGGTCAACGCGACGACGACCATCGCCACCGCGCTGCCCGCGTCGCAGAGGATCGAGGTACGACGCAGGCCGATCCGGTCCGCCCAGGGCGTGCCCAACGCGCTGGACAGCAGGTACGGCAGGGTCTCGGCGAACGCGACGAGGCCCATCTTGGTGGGGCTGCCGGTGGTGACCAGCACCAGCCACGGGATGGTCACCACCGAGATGCGGGTGCCCAGGTTCGAGATCAGGTCGGCGCTGACCAGGACGACCAGTTGCCGGCGGGGGGTCACGCCCCGACCGCCGCCGCCCGACCGGCCGCGTGGCGGGCGCGCAACGCCCGCTTGTCCACCTTCATCGACCGGTTCACCGGCAACCGGTCGACGAACTCCACGGCGGCCGGTGCCCACATCTTGTTGAGTTCGGTGGTCACCAGGTCGATCAGCTCCGCCCCGGTGACCGTCGCGTCCGGCCCGAGCACCACGTACGCGTACGGCACCTCGCCGACCGTCTCGTCCGGTACGCCGATCACGGCGGCGGCGCGGACCTGCGGGTGCCCGACCAGCGCATCCTCGATGGGACGGCAGAAGATCGCCCAGTTCCGCCGATGCGTGACGATCATGTCGTGCGCCCGGTCGACCAGGTAGAGGTAGCCGTCGTCGTCGAGGTGGCCGATGTCGCGGGTCCGCACCCACCCGTCGACGAGCGTCTGTGCGGTCAGCTCCGGCTGGCCGTGGTAACCGGCGAAGCTCAGTCGGGTCCGCACCCACACCTCGCCGTCGCGGCCCGTCGGCAGCACCACCCCGTCGTCGTCGCGGATCTCGATGCGCACGTCGCCGTAGGGCCGCCCGCAGGAGCGCAGCCGCTCCGGGTGGTCCGGGTCGTCGGTCAGCCCGGGCAGCGCGGTGATCACGACCGCCTCGCTGAGGCCGTACACGATGCGCAGCACCGGGCCGAAGCGCGCGATGGCCTGGCGCAGCCGGGCGGGCGCGGCGGGCCCGGCGCCCACGTTGAACATGAACATGGCGGAGAAGTCCGCGCCGACCAGCGCCGGGTGGTCCAGCACCTCGTAGAGCATCGGCGGGGTGACGAAGGTCGAGTTGATCCGCTCCCGCTGCACGGTGTCCACGAAGGCCACCGGGTCCCAGTCGTCACGCAGGAACAGCACCCCGCCGGTGAACAGGTTGAACAGGGTGGTGATCTGGCCGCTGGCCAGCCACATCGGCGAGTGCGACAGGTGCCGCAGCAGCGGGAACCCGGCGGCGCGGAAGTCGGCGGCCAGGGTGAGGATCTGGGCGTAGAAGCTCTCCCGGTGGTGCACGAGCTTGGGACTTCCGGTGGTGCCACTGGTCTGCAGGAACGACTCGGGTGCCGGCACTGACGCCGGCAGCTCCGTCGCGTCGGCGTCGGCGGTGAGGTCGGGTCCGGCGCCGCCCGCGCCCAGGCAGCACACCGGCGTGCCGGGCAGCGCGGCGGCCAGTTCCGGGCCCAGGCTGGCCCGGTCCCGGGCGTCGTAGACCAGGGCGTCGGGGCGGGCCAACCTGATGAACTCGTCGACCTCCCGGCGCGCGGTCACCGGGGCGACCCACATCGTCCGGCAGCCGAGCAGGTGCAGGGCGAGTTGGAGCAGCGGACCCTCCACCGCGTTCGCGACGGTCACCAGCACCGCCGACCCGGGCCGTACGCCGTGCCGGGTCAACGTCGCGGCCATCGCCCGGACCCGGGCGGCGGCTTCGGTGTAGGTGAGTCGCCGATCGGCGCCGACCAGCGCCTCCCGATCGCCGAATCCGGCGAAGAGGTCCAACACAGTGTGCACGTACGTCGTGGTGTGCTCGGGTCCGTCAGTCATCCGGCAGCCCCCATCCGAGAAAAGCGGCGGTCCCCGGGCAGCTCCCGGTGACGACGCGACGGTGGCGCGCTTGGGCGACCGCACCGCCGCCGCCTGGAAGCCTAGGCCGGAAACGACTGGTCGGAACTGTGCCGAGTGGGCGATCCGGGCGGCCCGCCGGACATTTGATCGCGTCGATCAGGTTGATTGACGCCCGTCAACGGCGGCGGCTAGGTTTCTGGACCATCGTCCAGGCGGGCGCCGTCAGCGGACGGCCCTGGGCTGCCACACGATGGAGGTTCCATGGCAACGGCAACCCCGAAGAGATGGCCTGTCATCGCCGCCGCGGCCGCGCTGTTGGTCGCCGGCGCACCCGCCGTCGTCGCCAGCGCCGGCCCGTCCGGCACCACCGCCAGCCGATCCGACCGCGCCGAGTGGGCGGGCAGTTGGGCCACCGCTGTCACCCGGGGCAACTCGGTCGGTTTGACCAACACCGGCCTCAACAACCAGAGCGTCCGGATGATCGTGCACGTGTCGGTGGGCGGCCCGGCGCTGCGGGTCCGGTTGAGCAACCTCTACGGCGAGCAGGCGGTCCAGGTCGGCCGTGCCACCGTCGCCCGGCCCAACACCACGACCCCCGACGACCTCTCCGACATCGACGCGGCGTCGGTGCGCCCGCTGACCTTCACCGGCGCCACCACGGCGACCATGAACCGCGGCGCGGAACTGCTCAGCGACCCGTTGCCCTTCCCGGTCGCCGACGACAGCGACCTGGTGCTCACCGTGCACTTCCCGACGCCGACCGGCCCGACCACCTTCCACGGGCAGTCCCAGCAGGCCAACTTCATCGGCGCCGGCGACCTGACCGGGGCGGCCGAGGGCACCGGGTTCACCACCCGTCCCACCTGCTGCTGGTTCTTCCTCTCCGGCGTCGACGTGCAACGCAAGGGCAGCCCCGGCGCGCTCGTCGTGCTCAGCGACTCCATCGGTGACGGCAACGGCAGCACCGTCAACGCCAACCGGCGCTGGCCCGACCTGCTCGCCGACCGGCTGCTGGCGGACCGGCCGGACAAGCGCACCCCGGGCGTGCTCAACCTGAGCCTGGCCGGCAACCGGCTCAACCACGAGGGCACCGAGCCGGGTGACGGTGAGTACCCCGGCTACTACCAGCTCGGCCCGAACGCGGCGGCCCGGCTCAACGAGGACGTCTTCGGCCAGACCGGGGTGCGGACCGTCGTCACCCACCTGGGCATCAACGACATCTGGATGTCGAACGACACACCCGAGGCGATCATCGCCACCCTGCGTCAGATCAACCAGCAACTCCAGCAGCGCGGGCTGACCAGCCTGGTGGCCACGCTGACGCCGTACGAGGGGCACGGCGCGCCGGGCGTGTGGACGCCGCAGAAGGAGGCCACCCGGCAGGCGGTGAACGCGTACCTGCGCGGCAGCCGGGAGTTCGACGGGCTGCTCGACTTCGACCGGGTGCTGCGTGACCCGGCCCGGCCCAGCCAGTTGCTGGCCGCGTACGACTCGGGGGACCACATCCATCCGAACGACGCCGGCAACCAGGCACTGGCCAACGCGGTGCCGCTGCGGCTGCTCGACCTGTGACACCGGCCGGGGGCGGCGGGTGATCCCCGCCGCCCCGGCCATCGACATCCTGGGGAGGAGTTGGCCGTGGACGTGGCGGAGATACTGACCGGCCTGTACAGCGAACAGGGCAGACAGGACCCGTACCCGTGGTACGCGCAGCTGCACCGGCTCGGCCCAATCAGCGCGGTGCCGCCGCGCGCCGAGCACCGCACGGTGGCCGCGGTGGCCGTCGGCTACGACCTCGTCGACGAGTTGCTGCGCGATCCGCAGTGGACGAAACAGCCGCCGCCGGGCTGGGAGGAACAGGAGATCCTGCGCACCTTCCAGACCTCGATGATGTTCGTCAACCCGCCCGATCACACCCGGATGCGGCACGTCTTCTCCCGCACCTTCACGCCGCGCCGGCTCGGCGCGCTGGAACCGGTGATCCTGCGGGTGGTCGACGAGCTGCTGGACCGGATGGCGGACGCCGGCCCGGGCGTCGTCGACTTCGTGGCCGACTTCGCGTACCCGATCCCGGCCCTGGTGATGGCCGAGTTCATCGGCATCCCGGCCGCCGAGTTGCCGTGGTACCGCGAGCGGGTGGAGTGGATCGACGAGTTCCTGGACGTGGCGGGCAAGACTCCGCAGCGGCTGGCCGCGGCCAACACCGCCGCGCGGGAGTTGCGGGCCTTCTACCGGGAGCTGCTGGCACACCGCCGCCGGGCGCCCGGGGACGACCTGCTCAGTGGGTTGGTCGAGGCGCTCGACTCCGGGGAGGTGGAGCTGACCGAGGACGAGTTGATCAGCAACCTTATCGTGCTGTTCAACGCCAGCTTCGTCACCACCGTCTACATGTTCAGCAACGGGCTGCCGTTGCTGCTGGCGCAGCCGGAGACGGTCGCGGCGCTGCCCAGCGACGCCACACTGGCGCAGGGCTGCGTCGACGAGGTGTTGCGGTTGGCGAGCCCGGTGCACTTCCTGGCCCGCGCCGCGCCGGCCGACACCGTGTTGCACGGCGAGCCGGTCGCCACCGACGACAACGAGCTGATCATGATCGGGGCGGCCAACCGGGACCCGGCCCGCTTCCCGTCCCCGGCCGCCGTCGAACCGACACGTGCCG
>NZ_JAGPXZ010000453.1:0-5021 GCF_018070305.1 Micromonospora sp. M51
GATGAACATCACTGGTGAACCTCCTCCGGACGATTCGGCGGCGGTCGCCCTGGTGTTCGGCGCGCTGGACAACACCGCCGGGTTCACCGCCTCGTCGACGGTCGCGACCTCGGACGGGCTCGGGGTGGGCGTCGGCTTCGTCGACCGCGACGGAGTCGGCGACGGGGTGACCCGCGCGCCGGTCAGCCGCGCCGCGTCGGTGGCGTGACCCAACGTCTGGCCGGCCGCGCTGATGCCCGCACCAGTGACCACGAGCCGGCCGCCCGGCGTACCCGCAGCGAACGCCACCCGGTAGCGCACCGTGATGCCCTTGCCCTTGCACAGCGTCGGCTTCGCTGGTGACGTCTGCGCGGTCGACACGTTGCCGCCGCCTCCGCTGACGGCCACCGGGAACCAGCGCCCGCCCGCGTTGACCTGGACCTTCACCTGGTTCGGCTGAAGACCCTCCATGGTGAAGCCCAGCGCGGTACGCAGCAGGACGCACCCGTCGGTGCGCTTGCGCACCGCGACGTTCACCCCCTGTGCGGAACCACCAGCGGCGAAACTGCTGGCCGCGCCCACCCGGACCGAGTCCTCGTCGGCCAGCGCCGGCGACGCACCGAGCAGCACCAGGCCGCCTGCCAGACCGCAGACCGTCGCCAGCCGTGCCGCGCGTCGACGCACTGTCATGATCACCTCGCCGTCCTCCCCGGGTGGGGTCCGCAGGTCAGGCTACTACCGGCCGGCCCACCCCATCGGTCATAGAGCGGCCCGGATGTGTGCCGCGTTACGGTTTAGCACCCGCCCGCCGACCCCGCTGACCAGCCGATCAGCCCGACGGTCCGGGCGTCAGCCGGCCTGCTCCGGCCCGGTGGTCTGCCTCCGCGTCAGCCGGCCCGCTCCGCCCCGACGGGCCCGGTTGCCCCCGGCGTCAGCGGGCCCGCTCCGCCTCGGCGAGGGCGTCGCGGCACAGTCGGTCGGCGGTGCGGGTGGTCTCCGGCAGGCGGTAGCGCGGGGTCAACGCCAGCACCTGCGCTGTCGCGTTCTCCAGGCTCATCCGATGCCCGACGCTGACGAAGACCGGCTTCACCCCGTCCCGGGTCCGCAGCACCCGACCGACGACGTCACCACCGTCCCGCAACGACGACCACGAACCCCGCTCGGCGGACGGCGGATCCCACGTCCCGACCAGCGGTGTCTTGCCCACCCCGATCGCGGGCAACCCGGTGACCACCCCGAGGTGGCACGCGAGCCCGAACCGGCGTGGATGGGCCAGCCCGTGCCCGTCGCAGACCAGCAGGTCCGGAATGGTGGTCAGGCGATCGAGCGCACCGAGCAACGCGGGCACCTCACGGAACGCGAACAACCCCGGAACGTAGTCGAACGCGGGTCGCCCCACGCCGACAGCGGAGTCCACCACCGCCAGGGTCCGGGCGTCCAGGACCGTCACGGCCGCCGCCAGCAGGTCACCACCCTCGGCGTACGCGACGTCCAGGCCGGCCACCGTCGCGGGCGCGCTCGGCCCCGGCCCGACCAGGTCCACCAGCGGCCGCAACTCCTCCTGTACGGCCACCGCCTCGGCAACACTGCCCGGCGCCACTTCCCCCACGCCCACCGTGCGAGCTGCGCGCGGCATGCCCGCTGCCTGCGGCATGCCCGCTGCGCGCGCGGCCCGCCATGATCCACTCGACATCACGAAAGTCGGGCTATCCCCCGGACCCGGATGCCCCGATTTCAAGAAACCGGAGTCGATCACCCTCGACCCGACGCATCGCCGCCACCTCCGGCAGCCCTGCCGTGCGGGCCGCCCCGGGCACTGTCACCGTCGGCCCGACCCCTGATCAAACCCAGGCCGAGCGCGACAACGATGCCGGTGGCGACACCGAAGGCGACGCCACCCTTCGCCCCGAACACCGGAATGCCGATAGCCAGGCCGACCAGGATGCCGACCGGCCAGGCCCAGACAGTCGACCTGATGCCCTTCGTGCCAGATTTCGCCATGCGTCGATCTTATTCGGCGCCGCCAGTGCCCTACCCCACCGAACGCGGCTTCCAGCCGGACGACGCACGGTCAGGCAAGCCCTCACTCGGCACGACCCCCTCGACCCACCGCCCGACCCATGCGCACCGCTGTCGGCCGGGATCCCGGCCCGCCTCGACTGCCTGTTCGTACACCCATCACTGTCGACCGGATGGCTGCGGGCCGCCCGCGCTGGGGTCGGTAGCGAACATGGCTCGGATGTCGTCCTCGTCGGGCAGCGCACGACCCCCGCTGACAGTCTCAGCCACTCTCTCGGCCGTCGCCCGATCAACGGTTTCAAAACGGTCCATGTTTCGATAGTCGTTGACAAAACGCACGACGAGCGCTGGATCGAAGGCCCAGCGTCCGCTGCGGTGATCCCAGAGGATCGCGCTGCCTGCGCCTACGTCCATGACGAAGAGCCCGGCTGGTCCTCCGACCCTCTCGTCATTCCGGTAGATCACGTAATACGTCAACAATCTCTTTCTCCAACTTGGTGACGACGTCCGCCGCAATAGGGAAATCGGAAGAGCTCAAGCCCAAATCGTGCACTACCTGGGAAAAGCTGATCCCTTGACGGTCGAGCCACGACCGATACTTCGGCCAGGCATCTCCGCTCTGGCTCAACCACTTGGCAAAGCTCGCGTCCTTCGTCGGGAACTCTGCGGCCAAGCCGTCCGGTACGGACTCCGACATCCGGCGCTCACGGTTCGCCGCAAGCATCCGCAGGAAGGCGTGCACATGCTCCTCCGGCCGGTTCGAGACCCGGCGCAGGATCTCGTAGTCGCCGTGGGTCCGCATCCACGCCTCCCGCGAGTCACGTGTGTGCAACTGCAGTTCGACGAGGAGCCCGTCGGGAGTGCGAAGGGTGCAGTTGAATCCGTAGAACCTGTTACCCGCCCGCCAGAAGTTCTTGAGATCCGACCTCGGGACGGAGAATCCCGCGTCGGTGAGGCCCGCGAGCACCAACTGAACGCCCCGCAGGTAGTTCACCCCGGGTGGCATCTCGAACAGGAACCGGAGGACGTCGTTCACCGTCTGGGAAAACTCCTCAACCCCAATGTTCGAGCCGCGCGCCTCATCGACGAACTTACGTGCCAGCGAACCCAGCCCTTTGACGCGAGCGGCGCGGTCGCGCAACTGCACCGGCTCTTCGAGACCCAGGGTTTCTGTCACGTTACGCCCGACCTGATCTAGAGCCGCTTCGACTCGATCGGCGGCCATCAGGGCGCGCTGCCGAAGCTCGGTCAGAGCGGCCAGCTCGCCTGCGGTCAGTTGCGCCAGCTCGTCGGCTGGATCACCCAGTTCGTGTGCCGCAGTCGGATCTCCGGCTGGCCTGTCCGGGTGTTGCGCCGAGCCAGGGCCGTCGAGGAGCAGGTACATCCGGTTGATGTACGGGTCACCGTGCCCGCCGTCGTCGTACGTCGGTGGGTGATCCGGCAGGTCGGGCCGTTCGCTGAACCGGCCCCGGGGCAGGCCGCCGAGCGGCATCGGTCGGCCGTCCCCGCTCAGCACCAGCGCGTCGATGCCGACCACGTCCGGGTAGAGCGGCCGGTCCCGGACCGCGCCGTTCTGCGGGTCCACGTAGAGAATCGTGCCGTTCTGGTTGAGCGCCACCCAGGCGTGCGAACCACCGTGTGCCCACTCGGTGACCAGGAACGAGTAGCTGCCGTGGCCGCCCAGCAGCAGTTGGTCGTGCAGGTTGCGGTAGCCCCGGTCGACGGCCTGCCGCGCCTGCGCTGCGTCCGTTGGTTGGCCGGACGTCGGGGCGACGAGTTGTTGGAAGCGCCCGCCGGTCACGTCTTCGACCCGGCCGGGGCCGCCTGCCTCGCCACGGATGGGACGCCTGATGTCGCCGTCGAGGTAGCCGTCGAAGGTGCGCGGTGCCGAGACGCGGGGTCGCCCGTGCACCCAGGTCTCGAAGAGCGACAGGGTGCAGTCCAGGCAGTTGATGCCCCGGGTGGCGTCGGCGGCGGGACCGCCGTCGTTGAGGAGCCGGAACCAGCCGCCCTGCCGGGGGTCGGCGGTGCGGATGACGGTGCCGTCCGGTTCGCGGGGCATCTGCCGTTCCACGTCGACCTGATGCAGGGCGAGCGGTGGACGCAGCCCTCCGGGCTGCCCGTACGGGCGGGAGTCGTCGATCGGCGGCGGATCGTCGTCGCCGGTGAGCCTGGACGGGCCGGCCGTCTCCACCGCCCCGAGCGCCAGCGCGCCCACGTCCCGGTTGGCGTACTCGAAGGTGGCGCTGATGTCCACCACCGACGGGGCGGCGCTGCCGGCCAGCACCGCGTCGGCCAGGTCACGCCATTCGGAGTACGCGCGGGCCTCCTCGTTCGCGGCGCGCTGCCAGCCGTCGGCCCAGAGCCGGTTGCCGGCCTGGTGCAGTTGTCGGGCGTAGGTGGCGTACTCGACGGTGCGACGATCGTGCTCCACGGCACGGGTACGCAGGCGGGCGGCTTCGGTCTGCCGGCGGTTGGTCTCGAACTCGATGCGCAGTGACTCGTAGTGCTCCTGGTAGCGCCGCCGCTCGGCGGCTTCCGCAGCGGCGGCCCACTGCGCCGCGTACGAGTCGTCGGGGTCGGGATCCTGCACCGACGGGGCACCGAACGCGGCCACGTCGACGGGGACCGACGCCCTTCCCCGGGCCGGGTGCTCGGGTGCGCGCACCGGTGCCGGTGTCTCCCGCGTCGGTGCACGCGGCGGCACGACGGATCGACCCACCACCGCCGGGGTGGGGGCGACCGGCGGCGACGTGTTGGCGGTGCTCGGGACGCCGTAGGTGACCGGCGTCGCGAGGCCGGGAGTGAGCGTCGGCGCGGAAGGGCCGGTTGTCGGAGACCAGGCGGTCGGCCCTGAGGGAGTGACGTGCGGCGAGTTGCCGGGGTGCGGCGGGGATCCACCGGTGGCAGCCGGGCCACTGTTCGATTCGACAGGGACGGCAACCGGCGCGGCCGAGAGCGTGGGGTCGGCCGTGGCCGGGTGCGGTAGGCCCACTCTCTCCACGACCGGCGCGGCAGTGGAC
>NZ_JAGPXZ010000454.1:0-5020 GCF_018070305.1 Micromonospora sp. M51
CGAGCGCACGGTGAGCTTCGCCATCGGCCAGGAGGTCGGCACCGAGCGTGGGGCGTCCCGGTCGCCGACCCGGCGCGGGATGCTGCCAAACGGGCCCCGGTCGCCGGCCAGCGCGCAGGTGTCCAGACCGGTGAGCGCCCGCCGGCCGGTGCCGGACTCGTCGCGGACCAGCGGGTAACGGGGATCGACGGTGCCGGTGCCCAGGTCGAGCAGTCGGTCGGCGGCCCGCCCACGGGGCAGCGACTCCGTGGTGCGCAGGGTCGCGGTCACGCCGACGGCAGTGCAGGACGGCACGTCGACCGGTGCGCTGAGGCCGTCCGCGATGGTCAGCGCCCGGTCCTGCGGCCCGAGGAGGGTCTGCACCCGCGCCGACACCAGGTAGCGCCGGCCGCCGGTCGTCTGCACGGGCAGCACGTCGGAGTAGACGAGGTAACCGGGATCGGTGTACTCGGCGGCCCGGGTGACCTCGTACCGGTCACCTTCGCGAGTCAGTTGCAGCAGCCAGGAGGCGCTTTCGCCGGGCACGTCGGCGGCCACCAGCGCCACCGGGGCGCCGTCGACGCGACCCGAGAAGAGGATGCCGGACGAGGGCAGGTGCGCGCGGTCGTCGGCCGGCGACCGCCAGTCCCGCACGGCGGCGGTGACCGCCGCGGTCGCCGCGGCGTCGCCGGAGAGGTCGCCGCGGGGCGGCCACACCGTCAGCGCGCCGTCCAGGCTGTCGTACCCGACCCGCAGGTCCTGCGGCTTCCGCTCGGCCACCGGACCACAGGCCGTGCTTGCCAGCAGCGCGCTCAGCAGGACGGGAAGCGTCCTGCCGTACCGACGGCCTGGAGTCACCTGGCCCGCCCCCGATCGCCTCGCCGTCGCTGTCGGAAAGCGCCATAGTACGAGATGTCCGGTGCGGTTCCTCAGGTGGCCGTCACCCGATCCGCCACAATGGACACCACCGGGGCTTTAGGGCGTTTTGGTTGCTCCGGTAGACTCCGCCGACTGTGACGCCTGCCGAGTCCCGCGCCCTGCCCGCGCCGCACACGGAGGCGGCAGCCGACTCCGCCGACCTGGTGAGTTACCGCACACCTGTCGGCCGCTTGACCGGCCCGCCCGCGCTGACCGCCCCCACCACGGACCCGGCGCAGACCCCGGCAGCGCCCGAAACACCGGCAAAGCCCGACGCGCCGGCAGCGCTCGAAGCGCCGGCACAGTCCGAGGCGCCGGCAGAGCCTGGAACACCGGCAGCGCCCGAAGTTCCGGCCGAGCCCGAAGCGCCGGCCGGGGGTGCGGTGTCGACCCGGGTGCGGTGGACCCGGCGGCGGCAGCACCTGGCGGTGGGCGGGCTGTTTCTGCTGGCCGCGCTCTGGGTGACCAGCCGGATCTGGCTGGACCCGTCCGGCCGGGTGGCCTCGCTCTACACCGGTGACCCGGCTCAGGTGCAGTTCTTCCTCGCCCACTCGGTACGCGTGGTGCTGCACGGCGAGTACCCGTTCTACACCGAGCAGTTCAACTACCCCGACGGCGTCAACCTGATGGCCAACACGGCGGTGCTGGCGCTGGGCATCCCGATGGTCCCGGTGACGTTGCTCTTCGGACCGGCGGTCTCCTTCGTGGTGCTGGTCACGCTCGGCCTCGCCGGCACCGCCATGGCCTGGTACCTCATGCTCTCCCGCCACCTGGTGCGCACCCCGCTGGCGGCGGCGGTCGGCGGCTGGTTCTGCGGGTTCTCGCCGGCGATGCTCTCGCACGCCAGCTGGCACCCGAACATCATCAGTCAGTTCCTGCTGCCGTTCATCGTGTGGCGGGTGCTGGTGCTCACCCGCTCCGGTAGGCCGGTTCGGGACGGGGCGTTGCTCGCCGTGCTGGTCACCGTCCAGGCGTTCATCAACGAGGAGATCCTGCTCTTCACGGCTCTGGCCTGCGGTGTCTTCCTGCTGGCGGTGCTCGCCCAGGAGCCGGCCCGGTGGCGGGCGGCGTGGCGGCCGCTGGGCGCCGGCGTGCTGACCTGCGCGCTGCTGGCCGGGGCGCTGCTGGCGTACCCGCTCTACGTGCAGTTCGCCGGGCCGATGGCCTACCACGGGCTCAGCGACGCGGTGCAGGACTACGGCAACGACATCGCCGCCTTCTTCGCCCCCGGTTCTCCTACCCTCGGCGGCAACCAGCGAGCCAACGCCAACCTGGCGCCGAACTACTCCGAGGAGAACGCCTTCTTCGGCTGGAGCCTGTCGATGCTCGCCATCGGCATCGTGGTCTGGCTGCGCCGGGAGCTGATCGTCAGGGCGCTCGCGGTGACCGGCCTGTTCTTCGCCGTGCTCTCCCTCGGCGAGCGGGTCTCCTGGTGGGACCGGGAGCTGATCACCGGGCCGTGGGAGTGGTTGGTCCGTCTGCCGCTGCTCGACGCGGTGGTGCCGACCCGGTTCGGTCTGATCACCAGCGTGGTGATCGGTCTGCTGCTCGCTCTCGCCGTCGAGCGGGCCTGGGCGCTGCGCCCGGCCGACCGCCGTACCGTCCGCGTGCTCACCGCCGCGGGCCTGGCCTTCGCGCTGCTGCCGATCGCACCGATGCCGCTGCGGATGGTCTCCCGGCCCCCGGTGCCGGACTTCATCACCGCCGATCGTTGGCGGGCGTACGTCGGGCCGGATCAGACGCTGGTGCCGATCCCGGTGCCCAGCATGGGCAACACGCACGGCATGCGCTGGGCGGCGGCCACCAACCTCGACTTCAAGATCCCCGGCGGTTACTTCCTCGCGCCCCGCAACGGCAACACCGGTGACCCGGGCCGGTTCGGCGGTCGCCCCAGCGGGGTGGGCCAGATGCTGGAGGAGGTGGCGACCACCGGGCGTACGCCCAAGCTCGACGACCGGCAGCGTCGGCGCTTCACCGACGAGTTGCGGCACTGGCGGGCGGCGATCCTGGTGCTGCCGGTGCGGCAGCAGAACGCCGAGCCGCTGCGGCGGACGGTCGAGGAGCTGGTCGGCCCGGGCCGCCAGGAGCTGGATGTCTGGGTCTGGGACGTCCGGGCGCTCAGCGACCGTTCGGTCTGATGACCGCCGGGACGACGTCCCCGAACCCCCTGTCGCCGGCGACGGTCGGCACGTCCCGTCCGGCCTGGCTTCGGGACGCGCTGGTGGTGGCCGGCTATCTGGGCCTCGCGGTGGTGGTGACGAGCGGGCAGTGGGGTCACCCGTGGCGGTTGTTCCACCAGGCGGGTGACCAGATCCTCTTCGAGTGGATGTTGGCCCACGCGGCCCATGCGGTGGTCGCGGGGGAGAACCCGCTCTTCAGTACGGGGTTGAACGCGCCCGACGGGGTGAACCTGATGGCGAACACCTCGGTGCTCGGCCTGGGCGTCCCGCTCACCCCGGTCACACTGCTCCTCGGCTCGCAGGTGGCGTTCTGCGTGGCGGTCGTCTGCTGCCTCGCGGGGACGGCCGTCGCCTGGTACGTGCTGCTGCGCCGTCGGCTGGTCGGCACCCGGGCCGCGGCTGCGGTGGGTGGGCTGATCTGCGGCTTCGCCCCGGGCATGGTCGCTCAGGCGGGCGCCCACCTGCACATCGCCGCGCAGTTCCTGGTGCCGGCGATCCTCGCCCTGGTGTTCCGGCCCGCCTCGGGCGTCGCACGGGACGACGTGTGGCGGCCCGGCGTCGGCCTCGGGTTGCTGCTCGTCTGGCAGGTCTTCATCGGCGAGGAGGTGCTGGTCTTCCTGGTGCTCGCGGCCGGGGTCTTCGCGCTGGCGTACGCGCTCGCCGACCGGGTTGCCGCGCGGCGGCACGCGCCGGCCCTCTTCGGTCGGCTCGCGGTGGCGGCCGGCGTGGCGGCGGTTCCGCTGGCGTACCCGTTGTGGTTCCAGTTCCACGGTCCGCAGCACTACACCGGGATGGCGTTCGCCACGCAGGGCTTTCAGCTGGACGTCGCCTCGTTCACCGCGTCGGCCCGGCAGACCGTGCTGGGCGACGACTGGCTGCCGGGGCTGCTCTCGCCGAACCCGACCGAGGAGAACTCGTTCTTCGGCCCGGGTCTGCTGGTGCTCGCCGTGGTGATCGTGATCTGGTTGTGGCGACGGGCACTGGTCCGGGCGTTGGCCGGCTGCGGCGTGGTCTTCGCCCTGCTCTCGCTCGGGACGACGGTGCGGTTGAACGGCAACGCCACCGGCCTTCCGGGGCCGTACCGACTGGTCGCGGAGCTGCCTTTGCTCGACCTCGCGGTGCCGGCCCGGTTCGCGCTGGTCTGCGTACCGGTGCTGGGTGTGCTGGTGGCGCTCTCAGTGGACCGGGTCCGCGCCGCGCACCCGGCGACCGCGCCGGGGTTGCCGGTACGGCTGCTGTGGGCCGGGGCGGTGGCCGCCGCGCTGCTGCCCCTGGCGCCGACGCCGATCCGGGTGGTGCCGGTCGCGCCGGTGCCGGCGTTCGTCGCCGACGGCGACTGGCGTGCGCTGGTGCCGCCCGGCCGGACGGTGGTCGCGGTGCCACCGGTCACCGGTGCCGGGCGCAGCCCGGTGATGCTCTGGTCGGCCCGTACCGGTCTGGCGTTCCCCGCGCCTGGTGGCTACTTCATCGGCCCAAGTGGCCCGGACGACCCGACGGCCCGCTGGGGCGCGCCGGACCGGCCCACCTCGGTGCTGCTGCGCCGGGTGGCCGAGACCGGCGCGGTGCCACCGCTCAGCGACGCCGACCGCCGCCAGGCCATCGAGGACCTGCGGCACTGGCGGGCGGCAGTGGTCGTCCTCGGTCAGCTGGAGCACGGCGACCCGGTCCGCCGGACTGTCGACGACCTGCTCGGCCCGGGTCGGCCGGTCGACGGCGGGTGGGTGTGGGACGTGCGGGAGCGCGTTTAACCCACCAGCGGGCGGACGTCCCAGACCCAGACGTCGTCGACCCGCTGCGGCGGCCCGATCAGGCCGGTGACCAGCTCGCGGAGCACCGCCTCGCGCGGGTGTGCCCCGAGCACCACCACCGACGCCCGCCAGAACCGCAGGTCCTCGATGGCCTGGCGGCGGTTCTCGTCGGTCAGCGCCGGAACCGCGTCCTTG
>NZ_JAGPXZ010000455.1:0-4992 GCF_018070305.1 Micromonospora sp. M51
AGGTGGTGAGCACCACCACCGGGATCCGCCGCAGGGTCTCGTCCTTCTTGATCTCCTCCAGCACCTCCCGGCCGTCGCGCCGGGGCAGGTTGAGGTCGAGCAGGATCAGGTCGGGCGCCACAGCGTCGGCGTACTGGCCTTCCTGCCGCAGGTAGGCGAGCGCCTCGGCCCCGTCGGAGACGACGGTCAGCCGGTTGCGCAGCTTGTGTTCCTCGAACGCCTCCTGGGTCATCAGCACGTCACCCGGGTCGTCCTCCACGAGCAGGACCTCGATCGGGCTCTTGCCATCCGCCGGCGCGGTCATCCCACCGTCTCCCTCATGTCACCCGTTCTACCGCTTTCCGTCGCCTCGTCGGCCCGGTCCGGCTGGTCCGCCTCGCCCGCCTGCTCCGTCGGCGCTGCCGGAGCCTCGGTCGAGGCCGTCGAGTCGCCCACGGTCAGGGCGTTCGGCTGCGCCGCGGCATCGGCTGCGGCGGCCGCCTCGACGTCCTCGGGGAGTGCCGGCAGGGTGAACCGGATCGCGGTGCCCTCCGGCACGTCGGTGTCCACCCAGACCCGACCGCCGTGGTACTCGACGATCTTCTTGACGATCGCCAACCCGATGCCGGTGCCCGGGTACGCGTCCTTCGAGTGCAGCCGCTGGAAGATCACGAAGATCTTGTCGGCGAACTCCGGCTCGATCCCGATGCCGTTGTCCTGACAGGTGATCTCCCACTCGGCTCCCACCAACCGGGCCGAGATGTGCACCTTCGACGGCACGTCCGGGCGGCGGAACTTGATCGAGTTGCTGACCAGGTTGGCCAGCAGGTTGGTGAGCAGCGGTTCCTCACCCGAGATCACCGGCAGCTCGGACCAGGTCAGCTCGGCGTCGGCGTACTGCCGGGCGGCCTCGGTCTGGCCGGCCACGTCGCCCATCACCTTGTTGAGGTCGACCTCGACGAAGCCGGTGGTGAGTCGCCCGATCCGGGAGAACGCGAGCAGGTCGTTGATCAGGCGCTGCATCCGCTGCGCGCCGTCCACCGCGAAGGCGATGTACTGGTCGGCCCGCTCGTCGAGCTGCCCGGCGTACCGGCGCTGGAGCAGCTGGCAGAAGCTGGCGACCTTGCGCAACGGCTCCTGCAGATCATGGGACGCCACGTACGCGAACTGCTCCAGGTCACGGTTGGACCGGGTCAGCTCCTCGGCCTGCTTCTGGAGCTGGCTGTTGACCCACTCGATGCGCTCGCGGGCGGCCCGGACCTCGGCCAGGTCGGCGGCGATCTTCTGCCGCATCGCGTCGACGTCCTCGCCGAGCCGGACGAACTCCGGCGGGCCGGTGGTGGCGATGCCGTGCTGGTAGTCACCCTCGGCGACCTCGCGGACCTGGTCGGCCAGCCCGATCAGGGGCCGGATGACCATGCGGTCCAGGGAGAGCACCAGCAGCGCCCCGGCCACGACCACCACCAGCGCGGCCACGATCAGGAGGACGACCAGCACGTTGCTGCTGGTGCGCACGTTGGCGGCGGCCTGCTCCCGGGCGGTCAGGATCTCCTCCTGGAGGTCGTTCACCGCCGACCGCACCTGGTCGAACTGCTGCCGGGCCTGTTCGGTGACCAACGCCTGGCCGGCGCGGGTGCCGCTCTGCTCGGTGGTGGTGATCACCGGCTCCGCCACCGACTGCCGCCACTGCGCCGTCTGCTCCTCGACCATCCGCAGCTCGTGGCCGATCTGTGGATAGTCGTCGAGCAGCGTCCGCATCGAGGCGACCACGCTCTTCTCCTGATCCAGCCCTTCCTCGTAGGGGGTCAGGTCGGCCGGGTCGCCGCTGACCGCGTACCCCCGGATCGCCGTCTCCTGGTCGAGCAGCGCGTTGAGCAACTCCTGCGACTGCACCCGCAACGGGCCGGTCTGGTTCAGCACGGCGTCGATCTGGGTGCGGTTGCGGGCGGCCACCGCCGCCTCCGCGCTGGCCAGGCCGATCAGCAGCAGGCCCACCACGGTGAGCAGGGTGATCACCCGGCGGCGCAGACTCCAGCCGCCGATAACCGGCTTCACCGGCCACCACCCCGGCTGACCAGCAGCATGGCCACGTCGTCGGCGAGCGGGCCACCGTTGAGCTGCTCGGCCCGACCGACCAGCCAGGCCGGCAACTCGGGCAGCGACACCGAACGGTTCGCCGGCTCGCCCAGCAACCCGCTGAGGCCGGGCACGTCGAGCCGTTCGTCGCCGGCATCCACCCGCCCCTCGATCAGGCCGTCGGTGTACATCAGCAGAGACCAGTCATCGGTGTCGAACTCCAGGTCGTAGGCGGTCGGCCGGCGGGGTCGTACGCCCAGCAGCCGGCCGCCGGGGGCGGGCACCGGGGCGACCCGACCGCCGGAGAGCAGCAGCGGTGGCGGGTGCCCGGCCAGTCGGACGGTAGCCCGGTTGGCGTCCAGATCCAGTCTGACGGTGGCCACCGTCGCGAAGATCTCCTGGAGGCGGCGCTCACTCATCAGCACCTGCTCCAGGGCGGGCAGCACCTCGTCGTCCGGCACCCGGGCGAGCACCAGGGCCCGCCAGGCCACCCGCAGCTCGACCCCGAGCGCGGCCTCGTCCACCCCGTGCCCGCAGACGTCGCCGACGATCAGGTCGAGGCGGTCCGGGTGCGTCTGCACCACGTCGAAGAAGTCCCCGCCGATCAACGCGGCGTGCCGGCCGGGCCGGTAGAAGGTGTGCACCGCCACCTGGTCGGTGGTCATCAGCGGCTGGGGCAGCAGGCCACGTTCGAGGCGGGCCGACTCGGCCTGGCGCAACTCGACCTCGCGCAGGCGGCGGGCGTTCTCGTCGGCGCGCTTACGCTCCACGGCGTAGCGCAGCGCCCGGGTCAGCAGCACCCCGTCGACCTGGCCCTTGACCAGGTAGTCCTGTGCGCCCTCGGCGACCGCCACCACGCCCAGGTGCTCGTCGGTGCGGCCGGTCAGCACGCAGACAGCGGCGCCACTGGACATCTCCAGCAGCTGGCGCAACCCGTCCAGGCCCTGTGCGTCCGGCAGGCCCAGGTCGAGCAGGACGCAGTCGACGTCGCCGATCCGCTGCCGGGCCTCCCGGAGGCTGGTGGCGACCAGCAGGTCGATCATCGAGTTCGTCTCGGCGAGCAGCTCACCGACCAGGAAGGCGTCGCCTTCGTCGTCCTCCACCAGCAGCACCCGCAACCGCTCACCCGGCGGCAGGTTGGCGTGCCGCGCCAGGCCACCGTGCGGGTACGGCACAACTGGGGAACCGGCCAAGCCGGCCCCCCGGTGCGGCCGGGTCACCGCCGCGAGACGCGGGAGTTCGCTGGTGATGTCGGGCTCCTTCCGAGTGCCCTGCTGATCCTGTATTAGACAACGGTCGCACACAACACGACGCCTGCGGCGCGGGCGGGGATGGGCCGCATCACTGCCCGCCCCGTGACAAACCGGGCGGTTGGTGGACGTCGGGCGACCGGCCGTCCCATCCGCGGCCGTCGACGGGCAGGATGATCCCACCCCAGGCCCCACCATCCCCGAGGAGTCCCCGTGGGCGCATCCACCACCCCGGCCGAGACGGGCACGCGGCCCCGTCCCATTCCGGGCGTACCCCCTGCCGACCGCGCGCTGACCCGGCCACGCCGGCGGCTCGTGGCCGCCGCGGCGGCGCTCGTCGCGCTGACCGCGCTCGGCGCCGGCAGTCTGCTCGACCTGCGCACCCCGACCCCCCGGCCGACCGACGCACCGGCCGACGCGTTCAGCGCCGACCGGGCGTACGAGGACGTCCAGGTGATCGCCGCCCGGTCCCACGTCGCCGGCAGCTCCGCCAACGAGCAGGTCCGGGCGCACCTTGAGCAGCAGCTGCGCGGGCTGGGCCTGGAAGCCGAGGTACAGGACACGGTGGCGCCGGAGGCCGGTCAGCTCAGCGGCGCGGCGGGCGGCGCGACGGTCGCCCGGGTCCGCAACGTGGTGGCCCGGCTGCCCGGTACCGACTCGACCGGTCGGGTCTTCCTGGTCGCCCACTACGACTCGGTGCAGACCGGGCCGGGTGGCAACGACGACGCGGCCGGCACGTCGGCCATCCTGGAGGTGGCCCGCGCGCTGACCACCGGCCCCCGGCCCCGCAACGACATCGTCTTCGTGCTGACCGACGCCGAGGAGGCGTGCCTCTGCGGGGCCGCCGCGTTCGCCGCCAGTCATCCGCTCGCCGCCGACGGTGGGGTGGTGCTCAACCTGGAGGCGCGGGGCTCCACCGGGCCGGTGATCATGTTCGAGACGTCCCGGAACAACGCGAAGCTGGTGGACATCTTCGGCCGGGCCGCACCCCACCCGGTCGGCACCTCGTTCGCTGTGGAGATCTACCGCGCGCTGCCCAACGACACCGACTTCACCGCCTTCCTCGATCAGAAGTTCGTCGGGCTGAACTCGGCGTACATCGACGGCGGGGCGATCTACCACACGCCGTTGGACACTCCGGCCGCCCTGGACCGGGGCAGCCTCCAGCAGCACGGGGACAACGCGTTGGGCCTGGCCCGGGAGTTCGGCGGCGTCGACCTGACCGACCTGCGCTCCGGGCACGACGCCACCTACTTCCCCGTCCCCGGTGGGCTGGTCCGCTACCCGGGCACGCTCACCCTGCCGTTGGCAGTGCTCGCGCTGGTCGCGGTGGCCGCCCTGGCCTGGCTGACCCGCCGCAGCGGCCGGGCCAGCACCGGCCGGCTGGCCGCCGGCTTCGCGCTGGCCCTGGTGCCGATCATCGCCGCGCCGGTCGCCGCCCAACTGCTCTGGCTGGCGATCACCACGATCCGACCGGGGTACGCGGAGCTGCTCGACCCGTACCGGCCGATCTGGTACCGGCTGGCCGTTGTGGCGCTCGCCGCCGCCGTCCTGTTCGCCTGGTACGCGCTGACCCGCCGCCGGATCGGCCCGGCCGCGCTCGCCGTCGGCGGGCTGGCCTGGCTGGCAGTGCTCGGGGTGCTGCTCGCCGTGGCGGTGCCGGGTGGGGCGTACCTCACCACACTGC
>NZ_JAGPXZ010000456.1:0-4984 GCF_018070305.1 Micromonospora sp. M51
GGTCTGCTCCGGGCCGGGGCCGAGCAGCCAGATCGCGTGCGTGCGCCCCGCCTGGTCGGTGTCCGTTGCGGCGGGCGCACCGGCCGCGTCGGTCGCCGCCGCGAGCGCCGCGTGCAGCTCATCGCCACGCCCGGTCTGCAGCAGGAGTACGGGTGAGAGCAGGTGGCCCAGCGCGTCGGCCAGCGCCACCCGCTCGCGGACCTTGGCGATGAAGACGTCCTCGTTGCGGATGACCAGGCCCGGCTCGTCCGCCCGGGTGGAGATCTGGTCGGTGTCCACCATCGCGAACATCCCGTACGCCGGCTCCTCGCCGGGTGCGCTGATCCGGTAGAGCACCACCACCTGCTCGGCGGGGGTGTAACTGCCGTCGGCCTTGGCTTCGGCGAGGCGGGACACCGCGTCCGGCAGCGCGTCGAGGAACGACTTGCCCAGGCTCTGCGGGGCGCGATGCGGCATTTCGATGCCGAGAGCACTGTGCGGGTTCGACTCGATGATCGCGGTGATCTCCGCGTCGTCGGCGAACTCGTCGTAGTTCTGCGCGCCGGTGCCGCCAGTGGTGACCCAGGCCCGGGTGATCGGATGCACGACCGTCATACCCACTGACGCTACCGGCGACGGTGTCGCCGCCGACGGGGACCCGCAGGGCGTCCACCAGATGAAAGCGCCCTGTCGGTCAGCCGGCGCGGTCGGACGTGCCCCGGCGGTGTCGACCCGCGCTCACCGGCCCACCGTTGCCGCGTCGACCGCTCCCGATCGGCCCGGTGTTCACGGAGCGGCGGGGCGACGTGGGCGGCCCCGGCACGGGACGGTCCGGGGGCGGCGTCGGAACGGGCCTCGGGTTCAGCGGCGGCGTCGGCACCGGACGCGGCGGAGCCGGCGGCGGGGGCGCGGGTTCGGCCGGTGCCGCCCCCGACGGCACCAGCGCCGGCACGTCCGCCGGCACGGCGTCGGCGGGCGACGGGAGCGGGTCGACCACCGCGGGCGGGGTGAGCCGGGAGGTCACCGGGACCCGCGCCACGCCCACCACGATGGGCGGCGCGAGCAGATCCACCAGATGGGCGGGAAGATCCGGGCGGACCGTCGGCCAGCGGGAGTCGTCGACGGACCAGTAGTCCGCGCCGGGAGGTTCGATCACCCCCTGCCGGGTCGACTGTTCGTCACCGGACGCGCGGTGCTTGGCCATCGGGAATGCCTCCACGAGCTGCGGCGTGCGGCCCTACGGGTCGCTGCGGCGGACACCGAGGGAAACGACGCCGCCCGCCTCCCGGTGACGCCACGACCGCCCGCCGACCTCGGCACCCGACCCGAAACGCCCCCGTCCACGCAGCTGAAGCGGCACGGACGGGGGCGCGGTGGCCGTCGCTCAGTCGAAGATCGGGTCCTGCTCCCGGGTGCGCTTGAGCTCGTAGAAGCCCGGGGTGCCGGCGACCAGCAGCACGCCGTCCCAGAGCCGGCCGGCGGCCTCCCCCTTCGGAGCCGGGGTGATCACCGGGCCGAAGAACGCGACAGGAGCGCCGTCCGGGCCGGGCGCGTGCACGACCGGAGTGCCCACGTCCTGTCCGACCGGGCGCATGCCCGCCTCGTGGCTGGCCCGCAGCGCCTCGTCGTAGTCGGTGCTGTCGGCGGCCGCGGCCAGCGCCGGGTCCAGGCCGGCGTCGGTGAGCGCGGCCACGTACAGCTCGGTGTTCCGCTCCTGCTTCTGCAGGTGGATCCGGGTGCCGAGCGCGGTGTAGAGCGGGCGCAGCACCTCGTTGCCGTGGCGCTGCTCGGCGGCGATGCAGAGCCGCACCGGGCCCCACGCCGTCTTCAGGAACTCCTTGTACTCCTCGGGCAGTTCCTCGCGGCCGTCGTTGAGCACGGCGAGGCTCATCACGTGGAACCGGATATCCACATCCCGGACCTGCTCGACCTCGAGCAGCCAGCGTGAGGTGATCCATGCCCACGGGCAGGCCGGGTCGAACCACATGTCGGCGGTGACACGTTCGGTCACGGTGAGATCCCTTCACAACGGGTGGCGCCGGGAGTCGGCGTCTCAGAAGAATCTTCACCCCGCAGCACATCGACCGGCACCCGAATGAGAGCGTGACCTCGGCCACCGCGGGCTGCCCGTACATGGAAGACTCGAATCGGGCCGGCCGTCACGAGCGGTAGGCGAACGGGCGCCGCCGGGCGTACGGCGACACGTGGGATGGAGACGAACAGTGCCGGGAGTGCGCAACCTGACGCAGGTCGAGGCGACCGAGCGGGCACGCCTGCTCAACGTGACGGGGTACGACATCAGTCTGGACCTGTCCACCGCCGTGCTGGCGGCCGACGGTCGCACGTTCTCCTCGACGACCGAGGTTCGGTTCCGCTGCTCCGAACCGGGGGCGAGCACGTTCATCGAGTTGGCCGCCGAGTCGGTGCGGTCCGCGACGCTGAACGGCACGCCCGTCGACCTCTCCGACTGGTCCGCCGAGAAGGGCCTGACACTGTCCGGTTTGGACAGCGACAACGTCCTGGTGGTCGAGGCCGACTTCGGTTACTCCAACAGCGGTCAGGGCCTGCACCGGACGGTCGACCCGGTGGACGGGGAGACGTACCTGTACAGCCAGTTCGAGACGGCCGACGCGCAGCGGGTGTACGCCTGCTTCGACCAGCCCGACCTGAAGAGCGTCTACACCTGGCACGTCACCGTGCCGGCGCACTGGCGGGCGGTGTCCAACATGCCCGTGCAGCGCGAGGAGCCGGCGGGTGAGGCGCTCAAGACGCTGCACTTCGCCGAGTCGCCCCGGATGAGCACCTACATCACGGCGATGTGCGCCGGGCCGTACCACGAGGTGCGCGACGCCCACGACGGCATCGACCTGGGGGTGTTCTGCCGGGCGTCGATGGCGCGGTACCTGGACTCCGACGACCTGTTCCTGATCACCAAGCAGGGCTTCGACTTCTTCCACGAGAAGTTCGGGGTGCGCTACCCGCTGCCGAAGTACGACCAGCTCTGGGTGCCCGACTTCAACGCCGGCGCGATGGAGAACTTCGGCTGCGTGACGCACGCCGAGTCGCACTACCTGTTCCGCTCGCAGGTCACCGACTTCGAGTACGAGCAGCGGGCCAACACGATCCTGCACGAACTGGCCCACATGTGGTTCGGTGACCTGGTCACCATGCGCTGGTGGAACGACCTGTGGCTGAACGAGTCGTTCGCCGAGTGGGCCAGCCACTGGTGCAACACCAACGCGACCCGGTTCACCGAGGCGTGGACGACCTTCCTGTCCATCCGGAAGAACTGGGGCTACCGGCAGGACCAGCTCTCCTCCACCCACCCGGTCTACACCGAGATGCCGGACATGGAGGCCGTGGAGGTCAACTTCGACGGCATCACCTACGCCAAGGGCGCGAGCGTGCTCAAGCAGCTTGTCGCCTACGTGGGTGAGGAGCCGTTCGTGGCCGGGCTGCGGGCCTACTTCGGCAAGCACGCCTGGGGCAACGCCACCTTCGACGACCTGCTCACCGAACTGGAGGCCGCATCCGGCCGGGAGCTGCGCAAGTTCGCCGCGCAGTGGTTGGAGACCGCGCAGGTCAACACGCTGCGACCGGAGGTGACCATCGGGGCGGACGGCACGTACGAGCAGGTGCTGGTGCGACAGGAGGCGCCGGCGGCGTACCCGACGCTGCGTACGCACCGGATCGGCGTGGGCCTGTACGACCTGACCGACGGGCGGCTGGTCCGTCGGGAGCGGTACGAGGTGGACGTGACCGGCGAGCACACGGATCTCGCCCCGCTGCGCGGTGTCCGGGCGGCCGACGTGCTGCTGCTCAACGACGACGACCTCAGCTACACCAAGCTGCGCCTCGACGAGCGCTCGATGGCGACAGTGGTGCAGCACATCGGTGGCTTCGACTCGTCGCTGGCCCGCGCGCTCTGCTGGACCGCCGCGTGGGACATGATCCGCGACGCCGAACTGTCCGCCCGCGACTACGTGGCGCTGACGCTGAGCGGGCTGCCCGCGGAGACCGACATCAACCTGGTCACCGCCACCCTGCGGCAGGCGACCACCGCGCTCACCCTGTACGCCGACCCGGCCTGGGCGCCCACCGGCTGGGCCGACCTGGCCCGTACCGCCCGCGACGCGCTCGCCGCCGCCGAGCCCGGCAGCGGGTTCCAGTTGGCCTGGGCCCGCGCGTTCACCTCGGCGGTCCGCTCCGAGGAGGACCTGGCGACGCTGCGGGGTTGGTTGGACGGCACCGGCGTGCCGGCCGGGCTGACCGTCGACACCGAGCTGCGCTGGTCGGTCCTCGCCGCGCTGGTGGCCAACGGTGCCGCCGGCGCCGCCGAGATCGAGGCGGAGCTGAGCGGCGACCGTACGGCCAGTGGTGAGCGGGAGGCCGCGTACGCGCACGCGTTGATCCCGACGGCGGAGAACAAGGCCGCCGTGTGGGCCCTGCTCACCGGCCCGGACGCGCTGCCCAACTGGCGGCACCGGGCGCTGTTGCAGGGCTTCGCCCACCCGACGCAGGTGGAGCTGGTCACCCCGTACCGCGAGCGGTACTTCGCGGCGGTCGGGCAGGTGTGGGCCACCCGGGACAGCGAGCCGGCGCAGGAGTTCGCCCAGCTGGCGTACCCCACCTACCTGGTGGCGGACGACACGGTGGCGGCCACCGACGCGTGGCTGGCCGGCGACGGGCACCCCGCCCCGCTGCGTCGGCTGGTGGCCGAGGGTCGCGACGGTGTGGTGCGGGCGTTGAAGGCCCGCGCGAAGGACGCGCAGAGCGCCTGAGCATCGAGTACGTGGCCCGGGCCGGCGTGGGTGCGAACCGACGCCGGCCCGGGCCATTATGGTTGCGAGAGGAGGTGAACGCGATGGCACAGCCGACCTACGAGTGGCGACCCCCTGCGCGCGCGTGGCGTGAGCAGGACCTGTTCCACCTGCCTGAGGACGGGAACCGCTACGAGATCGTCGACGGGAGCCTGCACGTAACACCTCCAGCCGGTCCCGAGCAC
>NZ_JAGPXZ010000457.1:0-4982 GCF_018070305.1 Micromonospora sp. M51
CGGGGCGTCCAGCCCGCCGGGCATCTGGGCCACGAAGTCCCGGGCCTGGGCGATCTCCAGCGCCGTCCACAGCTCCTCGTCGGTGGCGTCCGGGTTGCCGTAGCGCAGGTTGCTGGCGACCGTCCCGGTGAACAGGTACGGCCGCTGCGGCACCAGGCCGATGCGTCGCCACAGCTCGTCCGGTGCCAACTCCCGCACGTCCACCCCGTCGACCAGCACCGCGCCGGCGGTCACGTCGACCAGGCGGGGGATCAGCGACAGCAGTGTCGTCTTGCCCGCTCCGGTGCTGCCGATGATGGCCGTGGTGGTGCCCGGGGTCGCCCGGAAGGAGATGTCGCGCAGCACCGGCTCCACCGCTCCCGGGTACTGGAAGCGCACCCCGCGCAGCTCCAGCTCGGCCCGGGTGGGCAACTCGGTGACCGGCGCGGTGGCCGGAACCACCGAGGAGTCGGTGTCCAGCACCTCGACGATCCGCTCGGCGCACACCGCCGCGCGCGGCACCATCATCAGCATGAAGGTGGCCATCATGACCGCCATCAGGATCTGCATCAGGTACTGCAGGAACGCGGTGAGCGCGCCGACCTGGATCGCGCCGGCGTCCACCCGCTGCGCGCCGAACCAGAGCACCGCCACGCTGGAGACGTTCAGCACCAGCATGACCACCGGGAAGATCAACGCCAACAGTCGACCGGTACGCAGCGCGGTGGCGGTCAGGTCGGCGTTGGCGACGGCGAAACGGTCCGTTTCGTACGGCTCGCGGACGAACGCGCGGACCACCCGGATGCCGGTGATCTGCTCCCGCAGCACGCGGTTGACAGTGTCGATGCGGGTCTGCATCAGCCGGAAGCCCGGCACCATCCGGCGGATGATCGCGCCGAGGGCGATGGCCAGCACCGGCACGCTGACCAGCATCAGCCAGGAGAGCCCGACGTCCTCACGCAGCGCCATGAACACCCCACCGACGCTCATGATCGGTGCGGCGACCAGCATCGTGCAGCTCATCAGCACGAGCATCTGCACCTGCTGCACGTCGTTGGTGTTGCGGGTGATCAGCGACGGCGCCCCGAACCGGGCCACCTCGCGGGCGGAGAAGCGGTTGACGTGCCCGAACAGTTCGGCGCGTACGTCCCGGCCGAAGCCCATCGCGACCCGGGCGCCCAGGTAGACGGCGGCGATCGAACAGATGATCTGGATCAGGCTGACCAGCAGCATCCAGCCGCCGGTGCGCACGATGTAGTCCGTGTCGCCCCGGGCCACGCCCTGGTCGATGATGTCCGCGTTGAGGCTGGGCAGGTAGAGCGAGGCCATGGTGCCCACGAACTGGAGCAGCACCACCGCCAGCAACGGTTTCTGATAGGTGCGCAGTTGGCCGCGCAGGAGTCGGATCAGCACGCCGGGTCCTCCGCTTCGGTGGGGCGTCCGGTCATCCGCGGGTCGTCTCCGCTGCCGATGACCTCAAGCAGAAACTCCCGGATCACCTGGGCTTTCGCCGGGTCGGCGTCGACCGAGGTGAGTGGCCGTCCGGAGTGCATGAGCGCGCCGAGCGCAGCCACTCGTTCCCGGCCGGCGGGGGTGATGGCGAGTCGGATGCTGCGTCGGTCGCTGTCGTCGCGCTGCCGCTCGACCAGACCGTCACGCTCCAGCGTGTCCACGATGCCGGTCAGGGTCGCCGGGCGGACGAACCCCTTCTCGGCAACCTTGCGGTGGGGTAGCTCGCCGTGTCGGGCGAGCGTCATCAGGGTGATCATGCCGGCCTGGGTGAGGCCGTGCTCCTCGGCGAGATAGCGGTTCCACCGCTGCCCGACGAGGTGCCCGGCCACCACCAGGAGACGGCCGAGCGGCACGTCCTGGAGGGTGATGAGTTCCACGAGAGGTAGATTAGCCCCCTGATAGTCAGGCACCAAACGAAATTACCGTGGCGGCGGCCACGAACAGGATCTGCAGGGCGGTGCGCTGGGCCAGCGGGGTGACCGGGCGGCCGGCGAGGGTCAGCTGGCGACGGGCGGCCGAGACGTTCGCCGGAAACATGGCGAGCATGAGCAGGCCGAGTCCGGCCGCCGCCACCCGGGCGGTCGCCGGCAGCAGCAGGCCGATCGCGCCGACCAGCTCCAGTACGCCGGTGACGGTGACCAGCAGGTCCGGCCGGGGCAGGCGGGGTGGGACCATGGCGATCAGTCCGGCCCGGCGCCGGCCGGCGAAGTGCGCGACGGCGGTCAGCGTGAACATCGCGGCCAGTCCGACGCGCAGCGCGGAGATCCAGCCGTCCAGTGCGGCGATGCCGGCCAGGCCGGCGAGTCGGGCCAGAGCGGTGCCGGCGATCAGGGCGATCAGGGGTGCCATCGGAATCCTCCTCAACGAAACTTGTCAGTGACAAGATTCGCCGACGCGTGACATCTTGTCAATGACAAGATTAGGATTCGCTGGTGACCGACAGCCGCTCGTACCATCACGGCGACCTGCGCCGCGCGCTGCTCGCCGCGGCGCTGGAGGCCATCGAGGAGGTCGGGCCCGTCGCGCTGAGCCTGCGCGACCTGGCCCGACGGGCCGGCGTCTCGCACGCCGCGCCCGCCCACCACTTCGGCGACAAGGCGGGCCTGCTCACCGCGCTCGCCACGCAGGGCTTCGACCTGCTGACCCAGACGTTGACCGAGGCGGATGGCGACCTGCTGGAGGCCGGCGTCGCCTACGTCGACTTCGCCGTCACGCGCCGCGCGTACTTCGAGGTGATGTTCCGGCCGGAGCTGCACCGGGCCGACGACGCCGAGCTGATCGCCGCCCAGGGTCGGGCCGGCGCCGCGCTCCGCGCCGGGGTGGCGACACTACCCACCGGCGACGCGCCCGCCGACCCCGGTCGGGACGCGCTCGCCGCCTGGTCGATCGCCCACGGCTTCGCCACCCTCTGGCTGGCCGGCGCGCTACCCGACCGAGTGGGCGACAACCCCCGCGAGGCAGCCCGCACAGTCCTGCGCCGACTGACAACCTAACCCCTGCCCTCTCCTCTGTTGATCATGAAGTTGTTGCCATGACACGCCGACGCGGGAGGCAACAACTTCATGGTCAACCGGAGTGGGGTGGGGGTTACCAGCTGGTGGGGAGGGGCATTCCTTCGGTGAAGCCGGCGGCGCTCTGGACGCCGACGATCGCCCGCTCGTGGAACTGGGTGAGGTTCCGGGCGCCGGCGTAGGTGAAGGCGCTGCGTACCCCCGCGATGATCTCGTCGATCAGGTCCTCGACGCCGGGACGGGCCGGGTCCAGGTGCATCCGGGCCGAGGAGATGCCCTCCTCGAAGACCGCCTTGCGGGCCCGGTCGTACGGGCTGTCGTCGGCGGTTCGGGCGCTGACCGCCCGGGCCGAGGCCATCCCGAAGCTCTCCTTGTACCGCCGGCCGTCCACGTCGGTGTACAGGTCACCGGGGGACTCGTAGGTGCCGGCGAACCAGGAACCGATCATCACGTTCGACGCCCCGGCGGCGAGCGCGAGCGCCACGTCCCGGGGGTGCCGCACCCCACCGTCGGCCCACACGTGCCGGCCCAGTTGGCGGGCGGCCGCCGCGCAGTCGAGGACGGCCGAGAACTGCGGCCGACCCACGCCGGTCATCATCCGGGTGGTGCACATCGCACCGGGGCCGACGCCGACCTTGATGATGTCCGCACCCGCCTCCACCAGGTCGCGTACGCCCTCGGCGGTGACCACGTTGCCGGCCGCCACCGGCACCCCCGGGTCCAGCTTGCGGACCGCCTGGAGTGCGGAGATCATCCGTGCCTGGTGGCCGTGCGCGGTGTCCACCACCAACGTGTCCACCCCCGCCTCCAGCAGCGCCGAGGCCTTGCCGGTCACGTCACCGTTGATTCCGACGGCGGCGGCGATCCGCAGCCGACCCCGGTCGTCCACGGCCGGCGTGTAGAGGGTGGCCCGCAACGCGCCCTGTCGGGTCAGCACCCCGACCAGCCGGCCCTCGGTGTCCACCACCGGGGCGAGTCGGCGACGGCCCGCCGAGAGCAGATCGAAGCCGGTACGCGGATCCGAGTCCGCCGGGACGGTGTGCAGCTCGGTGGACATCACGTGCCGCAGCTGGGCGAACCGGTCCACGCCCGTGGTGTCCGCCTCGGTGACCACACCCATCGGTCGGCCGGCGTCGTCGACCACGATGACCGCACCGTGCGAGCGCTTGGGCAGCAGGTGGATGGCGTCGCCCACGGTGTCGGTCGGGCCGAGCGTGATCGGCGTGTCGTAGACGAGATGGCGCTGTTTCACCCAGGCGACGACATTCGCCACCACCTCGATCGGAATGTCCTGCGGGATCACCGTGATGGCACCCCGGCGGGCGACCGTCTCCGCCATCCGCCGTCCGGCGACCGCCGTCATGTTCGACACCACCAACGGGATGGTGGTGCCGGTGCCGTCGCCGGTGGACAGGTCGACGTCGAGCCGGGAACCCAGGTCGGAGCGGGCCGGCGCCATGAAGACGTCGGTATAGGTCAGGTCGTGCGCGGGGACCGCGCCGTGAAGGAACCGCACCCGGCAATCATTCCCGCTCGCGGTCGGTTCCACCGCCGGTGGTCGTGGAAAACACTCGCGTCGTCGCTGGCCTGGCCCGGTTGGCGCCCGCCCGCACGGTCCGGCCGGGGGCCCGCCTGGCCCGGGTGGCCTGGTCGTTCTCCGCCGGCGGGGCCGGTCAGCCCAGCAGGAGTGCCACGGCCAGGCCGGTCATCACCACGGCGATGACCGCGTCCAGCACCCGCCAGGCGGCGGCACGGGCGAGCAGTGGCGCGAGGCGCTGTGCGCCGACGCCGAGCGCGGTGAACCAGACCCCGCTGGCCACTGCGGCGCCGGCGCCGAAGACCCACCGGTGCGGGTGTTGTTGGGCCACCCCGCCGAGGAGCAGCACGGTGTCCAGGTAGACGTGGGGGTTCAGGTAGGTGAAGGCGGCGCACGCGAGCAGGGTGGCCCCCAGGGAGGCCGGCGGCCGTTCGGTGGGCAGC
>NZ_JAGPXZ010000458.1:0-4979 GCF_018070305.1 Micromonospora sp. M51
GGACGCCACGCTGGCCCGGCAGGCCGCGCAGGCTCGCCAGCTCGCCGCGGGTAAGAAGCAGATCGAGCAGGACCTGGCCAGGCTGTACGAGCTGCGCCGGCAGGCGTACGGGGCCGCCACCGAGCGACCCGAGCCCACGGCGGCGAAGAACGAGGCGAAGAACGTGCCCGCCGTGTCCGGCGCCGCCGGCACAGCGGTGCGCTACGCGTTCGGCGCGATCGGCAAGCCGTACGTGTGGGCAGGCGACGGGCCGAACGGGTACGACTGTTCCGGGCTGACCTCGGCGGCCTGGCGGGCGGCCGGGAAGTCCCTGCCGCACAACACCCGGATGCAGTGGAGCGCGGTCACCCACATCGGGCGAAGCGACCTGAGCCCCGGCGACCTGGTCTTCTACAGCGGGCTCGGGCACGTCGCCCTCTACGTGGGCGGCGGCCAGGTGATCGACGCGCCCAGCGCCGGTCGCAACGTGCTCAAGCGCGGCATGAACATGATGCCCATCCAGGGCTACGGTCGGGTTCGCTGACCACGCTCGGCAAACGGCGAACGGCCGGCGTCCCCCTATCGGACGCCGGCCGTTCGCCGTCATTACTACCAGGTCAGGCTGCCTGCAGCCCCTCTGCCCGGGCCAGCTCACGGAGCCGGCCGAGGGCCTGGATCTCCAACTGCCGGATCCGCTCGCGGGACAGCGAGAACCGGGACGCGACCTCGGTGAGCGAGTGCTCCCGGCCGTCCTCCAGCCCGTAGCGGGCCCGCATGATGCCAGCGGACCGGTCGTCGAGGTGGTTGAGCAGCCCCTCGATGCGCTGCCGCTCCAGGCCGCTGAGCACGATGTCCTCGGGCGACGGCGCGTCACTGTCGGCGACCAGGTCGCCGAGGTTCGTGTCGCCGTCGTCACCCACCGGGGTGTCCAACGAAACGGTGTCCTGCGACCAGCGGCGCAACTCGTTCACCCGCTCGACGGTGACGCCGAGGGAGGCGGCGATCTGCTCCGGCTCCGGGTCGCTGCCCAACTCGCGGGTCAGCTGCCGCGCCACGTTGCGCATCCGGTTGACGTCCTCCACCAGGTGCACCGGGAGTCGGACGGTGCGCTCCTGCTGGGCGATCGCCCGGCTGATCGCCTGCCGAATCCACCAGGTGGCGTAGGTGGAGAACTTGTATCCACGCTCGTAGTCGAACTTCTCGACCGCCCGGACGAGGCCGGTGTTGCCCTCCTGGATCAGGTCCAGCATGGGCATCCCGGAGCGTACGTAGCGCCGGGCGATCGACACGACCAGCCGGAGGTTGGCGCGGATGAAGAGGTCCTTCGCCCGCTCCCCCTCGACGACCAGCCACTCCAGGTCGGCCCGGTCGACACCGGCGGGAACGGCTTCCTCACCGAGCAGGTGCTCGGCGTAGAGGCCGGCCTCGATCGCCTTGGAGAGATCGACCTCCTTGGCGGCGTCCAGCAGTGGCGTCCGGGAGATCTCGTGCAGGTAGACGCCGACCAGGTCGCGCTCCTCGGCAACCTCGTCGGTTCGCATGCCGATGTTCTTGTCCACGTTGCCCACGGTCCCCTCGCTCGCGCCGGTTGCCCGGTTCCTTGCCATTTCCCACGCCTGTCAGCCCCTGGTAACTTCTGCTGTGCCCATCGGTGCTGACACCTACACAACAGATGAGACGTGTCGGGGATTCCTCGCCGTGAGTCGAAAGTGTCACGAATGCCTGAGTAGTAGCTGAGAGCACGGTCCATGTTTGCTGTCAGCACCCCATCGGGTGGGCTCACCATTGGGCACCACGTACGGGTTACCGCACCATGGCAACACCGCCCGCCGCGGGGGACAGCGACCCGGGTCACCACCACGATGCGATCCTGCTCACTGCCAGATACGCACCGGTGAACCGGTCGGTTCATCCACGGGGGTGTTATTACCCCCGGGCCAGATGAACAATCCGAAGCCCCGTTCGCTTCCCGGGGGTGGGCGGCGTTAGGAGGCGAGCAGGGCGAGGGCGCCGCGCACCTGGTCCGCCGAGCGGGCCAACGCGGCCCGGGCGGCGTCGATCTCGGCGCCGGACACGAGGGAGACGAGCGCCGTCTTCAGGTCACCGTCGGCCTCGGTGAGGGCCCGCCGGGAGATCTCCTCCGAGCAGCCGGTGGCCTCGACCAGAATTGAGATCATTCGTCCGCGGAGTTTCGCGTTGGTGGCCACCATGTCGATCATGAGGTTCGAGTAGACCCGCCCCAGGCGCACCATGACGGCGGTCGAGAACGTGTTGAGCACCAACTTCTGCGCCGTGCCCGCCTTCATCCGGGTCGACCCGGTGACCACCTCGGGTCCGGTGTCCACCCCGATGAACACGTCGACCGACCGGGCGGCCTCCGCCTCCGGATTGGCGCAGAGCAGCACCGTGGAGGCGTCGATGGCGCCGGCTGCGGCGAGCGCCCCGAGGACGTACGGGGTGCGTCCGCTGGCCGCCAGACCAACCACCAGGTCCCCGGCGCGGACACAACTGGCCGCTTCGACCGCGCCGCCCCGGTCATCGTCCTCGGCGTCCTCCACGGCCCGCCACATGGCGTCCGGGCCGCCCGCGAGGTGTGCGCAGAACCAGTGCCGGGGCGAGTTGAAGGTGGGGGCCAGCTCGGCCGCGTCGATCACGCCCAGTCGGCCGGAGGTGCCGGCACCGAAGTAGTGCACCCGGTGACCGCCGCGAAGCGCCTCGACCGCCAGGTCGACGGTGGTGGCGATCTCGTCGAGCACCGCGGCGACAGCGGCGGGCACCCGCCGGTCCGCGTCGTTGATCACGGTGAGCACGTCCCGGGTCGACATCAGGTCCAGGTCGACGCTGAGCGGGTTACGCCGTTCGGTCGGAGCACCCACCCGGACCGTCGGGCGAGCGGGCGGTGCGGGCATCTCCGCACCGGCCGTCATGCCCGCCTCCGGTTGGCACCCACCCGGTGCGACTGGACCGCCTCGGCGGTCGCCTCCAGGGCCTTGCGGGCCCGGGCACGGTTGCGGGCGGCCACCCCGACGAAGAGGCAGTCGACCACGGTGAGCTGGGCCAGCCGGCTGGCCGTCGCGCCGGAGCGGTAGGTGGTCTCCCGGGCCGCCGTGGTCAACACGAAGTCCGCCACGTCGGCGATCGGCGAGCGCGGGAAGTTGGTCAGGGCCACTGTCGCGGCACCGCGCGTGCGGGCCTGCTCCAGCACCTCGATCACGTCGGAGGTGGTGCCGGTGTGCGAGATGCCGATCGCCACGTCGCCCCGGCCCAGGAGGGCGGCCGAGGTCAGCGCGGTGTGCACGTCCGGGAAGTAGAAGGCGATCCGCCCGATGCGGTGCAGCTTCTGCTGGAAGTCCGAGGCGACGAAGCCGCTGGCGCCGGCGCCGTAGATGTCGATCCGACCGGCGCCGCTGATCGCCTCGACCACCTGCTCGCAGACGGCAGGGTCGAGTTGCTCGGCGGTCTCCTCGACGGCGCGGGCGTCGTTGAACGCGATGGTGGCGATGATCTGGGCGAGGTCGGCGCCGGGCGGGATGTCACCGCCGACCACTCGGGCGTCCGGTGGCTCGATCCGCCGGGCGGCCTCGGCGGCGAGGCGGATGCGCAGCTGGGGGTAACCGTCCATGCCCACCGAACGGCAGAACCGGATGACGGTCGCCTCCGACGTCTCGGCTGCGGTGGCGAGGTCGGTGATTGTCCGCCGGGCGGCGGCCGCCGGGTCGGAGACGACCAGCCGGGCGACCCGCTGCTCGGCGGGCGACAGCGATGGCAGCAACCCACTGATGTGGACGATCAGTCCACCGGGCTCGTGACTCGCAGAAATCTTCGGACTCTTCGCCACGGGTGAAACTTACTTTCACCAGGCGTGAGCGTCAACTATGACTGTCCGGTAGGGAAAAGTGTCGGCAGCCGGGATCACCGGTCCCGCACAGCCTGCCACTCCCCCAGGACCACCGCCTCATCCGCCGGGTCGAGACCACCCTGCCGTACGGCGGCCGGATGCGCTGCCATCCAGGACGCGGTCGCCCGAACGGTGTCCGGCAGCGGACGGACCGCCAACCCGGCGTGCAGAGAAGGTCGGGTGTCGCGGTCCATCAGGCCGCCGTACTCCGGCAGTCGCACCCACAGCGGCAGCGCCCGCTCCCCCGACCACTCGCGGACGTCGTGGGAGATCAGGAACTCCTGATCGACCCAGGTCAGGGCGGGTTCTGCCAGGTCCAGCCCGGCCGCGATCCCGGCCAGCAGGTCCGCCCGGGTCATCGCCGGTCCGATGCCGTCGTACGTGCCACCGAGGCGGGTGCCGGCGGCGTGCAGCAACCAACCCGCCAGGTCGGCGACGTCCACGAACTGCACCCGGTCGGTCGGCGCTCCGGGGGCCAGCACCTCACCACCGGCCGACAGCCGCCGCACCCAGTACGGGAAACGGTCGCTCGGGTCCTCGGCGCCGACGATCAACCCGGGCCGGCAGATGAACGAACGGTCCACCCCCATCCGCTCCCGGACCAGCTCCTCGATGCTCACCTTGCACTCGCCGTACCAGCGGTGATCCGGGCCGACCGGACCGTCCACGTCCGCCGGGGCGGCCGGCAGCACGGGCGCGTCCGCGACGCGCTGGCCCGGGGTGGTGTTGTCCGCGTACACCGAGATCGTGGACACGAACGACCAGTGGCCGACGTGGTCGGCGAGCGCGGCGAGCGCGTGCCGGGCGTGACTGATCTGGCGGGTCACGTCGATCACGGCGTCGAAGCCCGCGTCGGCCAGCGGGGCGAGCGCCTGCGGATCATCGCGGTCGACCGGGACGAACCGCGCCCCGGCCGGCACGACACCGGACACTCCCCTTGCCGCGCAGGTCACCTCGTGGCCCTGCTCGACGGCGAGCCGGGCCGTCGCCCGGCCGAGGAACTGGGTGCCACCCAGGATGAGGATCCGCATGCAGCGATCCTGCGCCCCCAACACCCGACCAGCCCAACCCCTCTGCCCACGGCAGACGGTGATCGTGAAGT
>NZ_JAGPXZ010000459.1:0-4974 GCF_018070305.1 Micromonospora sp. M51
ACCCGACGCGGGTCAACGACTGGGACTTCACCTCGGGCGTGTCCTGCTACGCGCCGCCCAGCAACGAGTCCGGCCTGTGTGAGGCACCGGCGACCCCCAGCGCGTTCAACCGGCGGCTCGCGCTGACCCACGGCAGCCAGATCGGTGCCGGGCACTGGGAGCAGGGCCTGAACCTCGACGACGTGCACTACACCGAGAACCCCAACGACCCGTATTTCGGCCTACGGACCCTGCAGTACGGCCGGTCGCAGGACAACGTCGGCACGCCGACCAGCCCGGTGTGGAAAGACGCGCCGATCTTGCGCACCGACCAGTCCTTCAGCGTCTCGGTATGGGTGCGTCCCGAGGAATGGGGCTCGACACGAATCGCCGTCGGGCAGTCCGGCAGCAAGGAGTCGGCGTTCTACCTCCAGGCCAGGGAGACCATCATCAACGGTGTGCCGGAGTACCGGTGGCAGTTCACGGTGACCGGTCAGGACGACAACGTCACGCCGATGCGCGTACACGCGGCGATGGCCTCGCGCGCGCTGACTCCCCTCGACGACCTCGGTGCATGGACCCACCTGGTCGGTGTGTACGACGCCCAGGCCGCGCAGATCCGGCTGTACGTCAACGGCGTGCTGGAACAGACCACGGCCTGCACCAGAGTTTTCGCGGGGAACGGCCCCCTGACGGTGGGGGCGGCGCTCTACTCCGGCCCCGGCGAGCAGCCGCGCCTCGTGGACTACTGGCAGGGCGGCATTGACGACATGTCGCTGTACCAGGGGGTGCTCAGCGACGCCGCAGTGGAGCGGCTCTTCGACCAGCAGGCGACCGAGTAGGCCGCGTCCCGATCAAAAGACCGATCTCGGCCGATGGGTGGAGACATGGTGAGTTCGTTCCCTCTGAACGTCAGGCCGATGCGCCGGCTACTGGCCGCGGTGGTCAGCGCGGTGCTGCTGGCATCGCTGCTGGTCGTACCGTCGCGCCCGGTGGTGGCGGCACCGCCCTCGGGCGGCCTGTCGGCGCAGGTCGAGCCCTTCGATGCCGACGGCGGTGAGGTGCACGGCACCGCCTGGCACCAACAACAACCACATACGGCAAAGCCGCCCGAGCCGGTGTGGCCCTCGGGTAGCGCCCGCGTCACTCTGACGGACCCCTCGGGCCCGGTGGACGCGCGGGCGTCCGCCTCGAACGGGCAGCGGGTACAGGCTGGGAACCTGCCGGTCTGGCTTGCCCGGGGTGCGAAACCCGGCGACCTGGGTGAGCTCACCGCCGAGGTGATCGACCGTGAGCGGGTACCGGCCGGTTGGCGGGCCGGGCTGCTGCTGCGGCTCACCTCACCATCCCTCGCGCGGGGCGAGGTGAACGTGCGAGTGGACTACGGGGCGCTGCGGCACGCGTTCGGCGCGGACTGGAGTTCACGGCTGAGGCTGTGGTCATTGCCCGCGTGCGCAATGGAGACGCCGGATCTGGCGAGGTGTGCGCCGACCGCCCTGCAGTCGGTGAACGACACCGCCGCGACCGCCGTCTCCGCCGACGTGCTGGTCGCGTCGACGGCGCTGGTGGCGCTGGCCGCGGCCGGTTCGGGCCCGTCGGGCGACTTCACCGCCACGCCGATGTCGCCGACGTCGAGTTGGGCGGCCGGCGGGGCGACGGGCGGCTTCTCCTGGTCGTACCCCCTGCGGGTGCCGCCGGCGTTGAACGGTCCGGTGCCGAGCATCGGACTGTCGTACTCGTCAGCCAGCGTAGACGGCCGGTCAGCCGCGACGAACAATCAGCCGTCGTGGATCGGTGAGGGCTTTGACTACTCGCCCGGCTTCATCGAGCGTCGGTACGTGACGTGCCTGGACGACGAGGGCGGCGCGGCGAACAACAGCACCGACAAGGGCGACCTGTGCTGGCGGAGCGACAACGCGACGATGTCGTTGAACGGCACCAGCTCGGAGCTGATCTTCCAGTCCGGCAAAGGCTGGCACGCTCGCAGCGAGCAGGGCTCAAAGATAGAGAAGCTGACCGGGACAGCGAACGGGGACAACGACGGCGAACACTGGAAAGTCACCACGCCCGACGGGGTGCAGTACTTCTTCGGGCGGAACGCCCTGCCGGGACAGACGGGCAGGACGGAGTCGGCGTGGACGGCACCGGTATTCGGCAACCACCCCAACGACCCGTGTCACAAGGCCAACTTCGCCGACTCGTCGTGCACCCAGGCGTGGCGGTGGAACCTCGACTACGTTATCGACCCGCGCGGAAACACCATGTCGTACTGGTACGACAAGGAGTTCAACCAGTACGCGGCGAACGTGACCGACTCAGCGAACCGCAAGTACGTCCGGGGTGGTTCACTGCGGCGCATCGACTACGGCACGTGGGACCGGGGTACCGCCGACCGCTCGGTGAGCCCGACCGCCCGGGTCGCCTTCGACCTCGCCGACCGCTGCCTGTCCAACTGCGGCACCCACGGGTCCAACTGGCCGGACGTGCCGTGGGACGAGGAATGCGCACTGGACGCCACGTCGTGCGACAACAAGTTCTCGCCGACGTTCTGGACGACGAAGCGGCTGTCGAAGGTGACCACGAAGGTCTGGGACACCACCAAGCCGACACCAGCCTGGCAGGACGTGGACTCCTGGGAGTTGACGCACAGCTTCCCAAATCCGGGTGACGGCACGAACGCCGGGCTGTGGCTCGCCTCGATCAAGCACACCGGTCACGTCGGGCAGGCGATCACGTTGCCGCCGGTGACGTTCCAGCCTACGACGTTGCCGAACCGGGTGCTGTCGAAGACGAACACGTCGAACAACTGGCACCGGATCGGCAACATCGTCACCGAGAGCGGCGCCAAGATCCAGGTCACCTACAGCCTGCCGGAGTGCACTACCTCGGCGGCTCCGGAAAACAACACCAAACTGTGCTATCCGGTCCTCGGCCGAGACCCGGCCGACCAGGACAAGACGTTGACCGAGTGGTGGTACAAGTACGTCGTCCGGCAGGTGTCCGAGTCCGACGTCCAGCTGACGAACGGGCATCAGGCGCCGACGCAGAACACCTACTACGAGTACGTCGGTGCGCCAGCCTGGCATTACGCCGACGATGACGGGCTGTCCAAGCCGAAATACAAGACGTGGAACCAGTTCCGCGGGTACGCCCAGGTGCTGACCCGCAAGGGTGACATAGCGGGGCGGCAGACGCTGACGGACACCCGATACCTGCGGGGCATGCACGGTGACAGGCTCAACCCGTCGGGCGGGACCCGGCCGGTGACCGTCGGCGCGTCGATCGGCAACGAAACCGTCTATGACGAGGACGCCTTCGCCGGGATGATCCGGGAGCAGACGGTCTACAACGGTGTCACGTCCAAGCCGGTCTCGCGCACCGTGTCCGTGCCGTGGCAATCGCCGGCCACCGCGAGTCGCACCATCAACGGTGACGTCGCCACCGCCCGGTTCGTCGCCGAGCGGATCAAGTACTCCGCCACGGCGTTGGGTGTCGACGGCGCGCGTGGCTGGCGCACGACGCGAACCCTGTCGTCGTTGGATGACACGTACGGGGCGGTGAACTGGACCCAGGACGACGGCGACATCGCGGTATCCGGCGACGAGACCTGCGCGACCAGTACGTACAACCGCAACACCGGCAAGAACATCGTCGAACTGGTCAAGCGGACCACGACCACCGCGCTGCCCTGTGGGCAGGCACCAACCAAACCAGACGACGTCATCGCCGACGTCCGCAACTACTACGACGGCGCCACCAGCGCTGACACCCCGCCGACGCACGGCGCCATCAGCCGGGCGGAGCAACTCAAGGACTGGACCCCAGCGGGCGGCACGGTTTTTCAGACGATCAGCCAGATCACGGTGGACGCCTTCGGCCGTCCGTTGAGCACGACCGACGTCCGCGGCAACATCACGACCATCCAGTACACGCCGGCCAGCGGTGGCCCGGTGACCAGGGTCACCAGCACGGTCGGCCCCTACAGTTGGAAGACGGTCGAGGAGAAGTCGCCGTACTGGGGCGTGACCATCAAGAGCACGGACCCGAACGGCCGGGTCACCGAGGCCAGTAACGACGCGCTCGGCCGCGTGGTCCAGGTCTGGAGTCCGTCCTGGACCAGAGCGGCCCACCCGACGATGCCCGTGGCGCGGTATACGTACTGGTATTCGACGGGCCGGTCCGACTACTCCTACGTCAAGTCCGAGAAGTTGCACGCCGGTGGCGGCTACCGCGCAAGCTTCGACATCTACGACGCCCACCTGCGGCTGCGGCAGACCCAAGTGCCGGCCGTGGGCGGTGGTCGGGTCGTCACCGACACCATCTACGACGCGTGGGGGCGAATCAGCGCGTCGTACGGGGCACACGGTGAGCCCGGTGAGGCGAGCGGGACCCTGTGGTGGGAGCCGGAATGGTCGCTGCGCGCGGTCGGCCGGATCGAGTACGACAATGCCGGCCGACAGGTATCCGACGTCTTCCTCGCCGGCGACGGGGTGTCGAACCTGGTCGAGCAGTGGCACACCACGAACGGCCACGAGGGCGACCTGATCAAGGTGACTCCGCCCCCGGGCGGCACGCCGACCACGACCGTGAAGGACGTCAAGGACCGCACCACACACCTACGCCAGCACACCACCGCGGCCGGGGTCGACGGCGCGTACCTGACGACCAGGTTCGAGTACGACCGGAAGAACCAGCTGACCAAGCTCGTCGACCCGGGCGGGAACGAGTGGCGGTACACGTACGACCTCAGGGGGCGGCAGGTACAGACTCGCGATCCGGACAAGGGCCTGCTCGTGTCGCGGTACAACGACCACGGCGACCTGGTCGAGACGACCGATGCGGCGGGACGAGTGGTCAGCTACACCTATGACGACATCGGCCGGTCCACCGCCGTCTACGACGGGACCGGCTCGACGGCGAAGAAGCGCAAGGAGTTCAAGTACGACCGGCTTCCCAACCAGGAGCCGAGTTACGGGCAGTTGACCGAGGCGAGCC
>NZ_JAGPXZ010000046.1:0-15761 GCF_018070305.1 Micromonospora sp. M51
GTGGTCGGCGGCGCCGACGGGGAGCCACGACGCAGCCACAGCACCCCGGTGCCGGCCAGCCACGCCGTGGGTGCCGGCGACGCGTACCTGGCGGCGATGACGTTGGCCCTGGCCGCCGACGCGCCGCTGCCCACCGCCGCCCAACTCGCCCAGCTGGCGGCCACCATCACCGTCTCGGACACGGGCACCTGCGTGTGCCGACGCGACGACCTGCTCGCCGCGCTCGACCAGCCGACCGACACCACGGGCCACCCCGCGCTGGTCGGTGGGGACGAGTTGGACACGATCGTCGCCGAACACCGCGAGGCGGGACGGTCGATCGTCTTCACCAACGGCTGCTTCGACGTGCTGCACCGCGGGCACGTGCGCTACCTGGAGCAGGCCCGCGCGTTGGGTGACCTGCTCATCGTGGCGGTCAACTCCGACGGCAGCGTACGACGGCTGAAGGGCCCGGCCCGGCCGGTCAACCCGGTCGAGGACCGGGGTGCCCTGCTCGCCGCGCTCGCCTGCGTGGACCACGTGGTGGTCTTCGAGGAGGACTCACCAGCCGCGCTGATCGAGGCGGTCCGACCGGACGTGTACGTCAAGGGCGGCGACTATCCGCCGGAGCTGGTGCCGGAGGCACCGTTGGTGCGCCGGCTGGGCGGCCAGGTGCGCACCCTCGGGTACGTGCCGGACCGGTCCACCTCCGCGATCATCGAGCGGATCCGGTCGCACAGCCAGGACCTGTCGCCGCACGTCGACGACCGGGAGCCGGACCCGTCGCTGCGCACCCACACCCAGGCGTCGTGAACCGCCCTCTCGACCTCGGCACCCCGGCGGCGTTCCGGGCGGACCGGCTGCTCGACGTGCTGATTCCGACCCGGAACCGGCCCACCGAGCTGGCCGTCACGCTGAGCGGGCTCGTCGCCCAGGACGGGCTGCCCGGCTTCGGCGTGGTCGTCAGCGATCAGTCCGACGGGGACCCGGCGTACGCGCACCCCGCCGCGGCCACCATGGTCCGGGCGCTGCGCCACCGGGGTCACCCGGTGCTGCTGACCCGCCGGCTGCCACGGCGGGGGTTGGCCGAACACCGGGCGTACCTGCTCGCCGCCTCGGCCGCCCGGTACGTCCTCAACCTCGACGACGACATCTGGCTGGCACCGGGTGCGCTGCACCGACTGGTCACCGCGATCGGCGAGCTGGGCTGCGGGTTCGTCGGCAACGGTGTGCACGGGCTGTCGTACACCGATGACGTGCGGCCGGAGACGCACGGCCTCTACGAGGAGTGGGCCGGCCCGCCCACACCGGAGCGGATCCGACCCGACACCCCGCAGTGGAACCGGGCCCGGATCCACTCCGCCGCGAACCTGCTGCACATCACCGAGCAGTTGGCGCTGCCGCCGGGGGCGTGGCGGGCCTACAAGGTCTCCTGGATCGGCGGGTGCGTGCTCTACGACCGGGCCAAGCTCGTCGACGCCGGCGGCTTCGACTTCTGGCGTCGGGTGCAGGAGAAGCACCAGGGCGAGGACGTGGCCGCGCAGCTCGCCGTGATGTCCCGCTACGGCGGCGCGGGCATCCTGCCCAGCGGCGCGTACCACCTGGAGTCCCCCACCACCGTCACCGACCGGGACGTGGAGGCGTGGGAGGTCGTCCTCGCCGACGAGGACACCCCGCAGTTGGCGTGACCTACCGGCCGAGCACCTCCCGGGCGGCCTCCAGCACCTCGATCACCGGGACGTCGGTCACGAACGAGTCCCGGTGCGGGCACTCACCGTCGCCCGGCCGGTGCGGGTAGATGCCCGGTGTGCAGTCGATCCCGCAGACCGGGCAGTGCACAGTCCACGAGCTGATCGGCCGGTGCCGGCCCCGCAGCGGGCTCGCCCCGTTGATCAGGTTGCCGACCCAGAAGATCCCCACCGTGGGAGCGCCCACCGCGGCGGCCAGGTGCAGCGGGCCGGTGTCGTTCGAGACGACCACCGCGCAGTCGGCGTAGCAACCCACCAGCCCACCGAGGCTGAGCGTGCCCACCTGCGGGCGCACCGGCACCTGCGCCGCGGCGACGACCCGGTCCACCACCTCCTGCTCGGACGGGGTGCCGGTGACCAGCACCTCGTAGCCGTCCGCGTGCAGCGCACGGGCCACCTCGGCGAAGCGCTCGGCGGGCCAGCGGCGGCGGGTGTCGGTGGCACCCGGATGCAGCGCCACCCGCTGACGATCGACCGGGCCCAGCACCCGGGCGGCCTCGGCCCGGTCGGCGTCGGTCACCGCGAGCCTCGGCGTGACAGTCGTGGCTGGCGCTCCCGCCAGCGCCACCACCTCCAGGTAGCGGATCACCTCGTGCTGGTAGTAGACGTAGCGGAGCCACCGGTCCAGCGGCGGCGCGTCCTCGGTGCGCAGGCCGACGGTCAACCGGGCACCGAGCCGACTGATCAGCGGGTTGGAGTTGGCGCCCCCGCCGTGGATCTGCACCGCCAGGTCGAACTCCGCACCGGCGGCAGCGGCCAGGAAGTCGTCCCTCGACGACTCCGGCTCGCCCGGCTCCGCCGTACGGATGCCGGGCGCCGCCGGCACCACCAGCACCCGGTCCACCGGGCCGGGCCGGTCGCGCCAGAGCTTCGCGTGCCACGGCGCGCCGAGCAACACGATCTCCGCCGAGGGGTACGCGGCGCGCAACGCGTCCAGCGCCGGCAGGGCGAAGATGAAGTCGCCGAGCGCGTTGGCGCGCAGCACGGCGATCCGCCGCACGTCGGGAAGGCGCTCGGCGGTCGGGCCGAGCACGGGAGGGCTGACCACGCGGCCCGCTACGGCCGGTCGATCTCGTCAGCGGTGTCCGGGCGGTGCAGCTCCCGGTCCGCGGCGGGGTCGGCCGGCATCGGCGTACCCGGCAGGAGGTCGCCGGAGCGCGGCCCGGTGCGACCGACAGTGATGGTGCGCGGCGCGGGCCGGGTCGCCCGAGGCAGCCGAACCCGCAGCAGACCGTGGTCCATCACCGCGTCGATGGCATCCGGGTCGACCCGCGCCGGCAGGTTGACCCGGTACTCGAAGCCGCGCGTCTCGAAACCGCCCGGGATGCCCTGGTCGGCGTTGACCTCCGCCTCCGAGCGGGCCCGTACGCACAACTCGCGGTCGTCCAACTCGACGGCCACCTCCTCCGGCGCCACCCCGGGCAGCCGGACGACGACCTCCCAGCCGTCCGAGGTCTCGGTCAACTCGACGTCGGACGCCCCGGCGCGACCACCGACCAGGCGGCTCAACTCGGCGCGCAGCGACTGCAGCTCCCCCATCGGGTCCCAGCCCTGCTGCCGTCCGCCCCGCCATCCCCGACCGAAGCCGCCGAACTGCTGTTCACTCATCACACCTCTCCGATCCGCTGGGTGGCCGCCGGCGGCCGCAGCGAGCTGGACGCGTCCAGGCCGGCGTCGCTGTCGACGCCAACACCGAGCCGGTCGACCAGCTCACCACCGAGCCACGCACTGATGCCGAGGATCGCCAGCGCGACCACCTCGACGACGAGCAACGCGCCGCCAGCGGCGCGGGAATCGGCGTTGAGCCGGACCACCCAGATCGCCGCGAAGAGCAGGATCACCGCGACGTTGGCGCCAGCGTGCAGCAGACCCACCCGCTTGGCGCGGGTGCCGGTCGGGATCGCCAGCAGGTCGAACGAGCCGGCCGCCGCGGCGAGCAGGCCGCCGATCAGACCGACGGTGATGTTCCAGTACGCGACCTCGCCGAGGAAGTCGGGACCACCGACGGTGTCCACCACATCGAAGAGCACCGCCGTGGCCAGCAGCGCGACCGGAAACATGACCAGCATCGGGTGGACCGGGTGGCCCAGCACCTTGAGTCGGCTCTCCATCTCCCGGCCTCCACTGATCGGCTGCACTGCGCGACGCTCTCGTACGGCGGGCCGTACCCAACGCTGTCCGGCGCAAACCTCGCGCTGGTCACGGCGGCCTAGGCTGACGAATGGTGGTACCCGCCACCGGCTCAACGGTCGAGGGAGGATCGACGTGACGGTGGAGATCACCACTCATGAGGAGTTGCGCGAGCTGCTCGGCGTGCCGCACCCACGGGCCGCCAGCAAGGACCGCCCCCGCCTGCACCAACGGGACCGCGAGTGGCTGGGCGCCTCGCCGTTCTGTCTGATGGCCACTGCCGGCGCGGACGGCACCTGCGACGTCTCACCCAAGGGCGACCCGGCCGGGTTCGCCCTGGTGCTGGACGACACGACCATCGCGCTGCCGGAGCGGCCCGGCAACCGGCGGGCCGACGGCTACCGCAACATCCTCGACAACCCGCACATCGGGTTGCTCTTCCTGATCCCCGGCCGGACCGACACGCTGCGGAGCATCGGGCGGGGCCGCCGGGTCAGCGACGCGCCCTGGTTCGACGACATGGTGGTCAAGGGGCACCGGCCGGTGCTCGCCGTGGTGGTGGAGATCGAGCAGATCTTCTACCACTGCGCGAAGGCGTTCCTGCGGTCCGAGCTGTGGCGGCCGGAGACCTGGCAGCCCGAGGTGTTGCCGTCCCGCGCCCGCCTGATCAAGGAGGTCGAGGCACCGGCGGAGACCCTGGAGGACCTGGAGCGGCACTACGGCCCGGAGTACGCCACGAAAATCTACGTCTGATCCCGCCGCCGACCTGGACCTGCTGGGGAACACGCCCGCCGTCAGGCCGGGTGGTCCCGGCCGGATACGGCGGATCCTGCACCCCGCCACGCCATCGGAAGAAGGCGTTGGCGGGTGGGAGTGCCAGCAGGACGAGGGCGATCAGGAGTGCGGGCGACGCCACGAACCCCGCCGCGGTGCTGAGCGGCTCGGCCCACCCGGGCATCAGTTGAGCGGCGACCTCCTCGACCCGACTCGCGTCAGGACTCTGCGGGATATCGTCGCCGCCCGGAACGGTGAAGATGAACAGCCAACCGGCCGACACCGCCACCGTCACGCCGCCGACAACCCAGGTGACGATCCGGGTCCAGTTCCGACCGGCCAGATTGGCCAGCGCCAGCGCCAGCACGACAAGGGCGGTCAACGCCACGACCAGGCCGACACCAATGAGGAACACCATCGGCGGGGCAGCGAAGCCACTCGGCGTGCCCACCTGCTCGTGTGCCCTCAGGTAGGTGTTCTCCCGAACGGCCTCGGCCGCCACCTGCGCGAGCCGGGCGAGACCACTCAGCCCCAGCAGCACGCTGGACGCGACGACGACGCGCCGCCCTGGTCGGACCGTCGTTGCTGAAACCCCCGTAGTCATGGACGGATGCTAACCGCGCCTCAGGGCCACCTGCCGTCTCGTGCAGGCGGATCTCCCACCGGTGTGGCCGGACCGGGGCCTATTCCGACGATGACGCTCAGGCTGACCAGCCGGCCCGGTTGCCGAACGACTCCCGGGAGATCCCGGAGCCGGTCTCCGGCCACGAACCGAACCGATCGTTGTGCAGGTGCGCGAACAGGTAGCACATCCCTTCGCAGTCGGCGTCCGGCAGCGCCATCGCGGGGTTGGCGCGGACCGCCTCGTAGTACGCCCGCCCCAGGGCGACGATGAACCCTCGCGCGTAGAGGAAACCGTCGTCGGAGCCGTCGCTCACCTCGTGGATGTCCTCCCGGTCGATGTCGTGCAGCTTGCGCTCCACCACCCGGTCGAGATCGGTCAGCTCCTGCCCGGTCAGCTCGGCGGTCAGGTGCCCGAGACGGTCCAGGAACGCGTCCAGCCAGGCGTCGATGGCGTAGGCCGGCCCGTCGCCGTCGTCGTCATCGGCGGGGTCGCGGTGGATGAGGGCCTGCCGCAGCGCCAGGGGCTCGGCGCCCAACTCGGCCCAGGCCGCCTCGATGAGTGCCCACAGTCGGGCCTCGTCGGCAGGGGTGGGCAGCGTCCCGGGGGCATCGGTGGTCACGGTCACCGTCGGACCGTAACCACCACCACCGACGGTTTCAGGACTCCGAGTCGGCGGTCACCATCCACAAGTGACCATCCGGGTCCGCGAAGACGCCCGCGTACGCCCAGGGTTGCGCTGCCGTCTCGGTGATGATCTCGGCACCGGCGGTGCGCGCCCGCCCGACGAGCGCGTCCACGTCGGCCGGCGAGGCGACAACGAGGTTGAGCAGGCATTCGCTCTGACCCCTCGGGGCGACCTCGTGCCGGCCGATCACCCAGCCGAAGCCGCCGGTCGGGATGAGCATCAGCCGCAGCCCGTCGTTGACCACGAACTGCAACGGTTCGGGAATGCCGTCGTCGGCCAACTCGCCCACGGCGTCGAGGCCGAGTCCGTCGCGATAGAAGCGGTATGAGGTAGCGCGGTCCGAGATGGGAAGACTCAGGATCACCGGTGCGGAAGTCATGGACGCCTCCAAACTGTCGGTCGGGCACGGCCAGCCATCAGTGTGTAGCTCAACTAGCGTTGGCGTGGTGACCGCAGACGACTGGCTGTCGGAGACCCGCACCTCCTACGACACGGTCGCGGTCAGCTACGCGCGCCTGGTACGCGACCTGCTGGCCCAGGCACCGCACGAACGAGCCGCGCTGACGTCGTTCGCCGATCTCGTGCGGGCTGCCGGCGGCGGGCCGGTCGTCGATGTGGGCTGCGGGACGGGTCGCATCACCGCCCACCTGCACACGCTCGGCGTCGACGCCTTCGGGATCGATCTCTCGCCCGGGATGATCGAGGTGGCCCGCCGTGATCACCCTGAGCTGAGGTTCGAGGTCGGCTCGATGACCGACCTCGACCTGGCCGATGACTCGGTCGTTGGCGTGGTCGCCTGGTACTCCCTCATCCACATCCCCGACGACCAGATCGACTCCGTGTTCGCGCATTTCCGGCGGGTGATCCGCCCCGGTGGCCCCCTGCTGCTCGGGTTCCACGTGGGCGACGAGACGACCCTCAAGACGGAGGGCTACGGCGGCCACCCGATGAACGTGCACGTCCATCGTCGGCAGCCAGCCCAGGTAGCGGCCTGGCTACGTCAGCACGGGTTCACCGTCGACTCGCAGACCACCGTCACCTCGGCGGAGAGCCGACTCGGCGGAACCATCGTCGGCCGACGGGAACCCTGAGCACCGCACCCGTTGTCGATCCACAGTCACCACTGTTAGCCTCAACTGCGTACAGCGTTAGCAGTATTCCACCGAATGAGGCGACTGATGACGGACGACGCGCGGCCTGTCTGGGTGCTCGGTGGCGGTGGAGTAGCTGGCATCGCCTGGGAGGTCGGCATCCTCGCCGGGCTTGCCGACGAGGGGGTGACCGTGACCCCGGAGGCAGTCCTCATCGGCACCAGCTCCGGTGCCGTCGTGGGTGCCCAGATCGCCAGCGGCACCCCCCTGGCGGAACTCTTCGAGCGACAGCGCGGCGGCGTCGCCCACGAGACCTCACCCGCCCTGCGCCTGCTCGACCTGCTTCGGCTCGCCCGGGCACAACTGTTCGCGCGCAGCCCCGAGCAGGCCGCTCGCCGCCTCGGCCGGCTCGCCCTCGCCGCACGCATCGACGACCCGTCCCGGCAGCGCCGGATAGCCGAGGCTCGACTGCCCGACCACGCCTGGCGGGACGACGCCGACCTTCGCATCGTGGCCGTCGACACCGGGACGGGCGCCAGCCGCACATTCACCAGGCACGACGGCGTACCCCTGGTGGACGCTGTCGCCGCGAGCTGCGCCATGCCGATCTCGGCCGCCCCGGTTGCCATCGGCGGCCACCGCTACATGGATGGCGGCATGCGGTCGACCCTCAACCTCGACCTCGCCCCCGGAAACGGCCCGGTCATCGCCCTCGCGCCGAGCACCGCCGCGATCGGGCCGTGGGCGCGCATCGAGAAGCAGCGAGCCGCGCTGGGCACGGGCCGCCGGGTGGAGTTGCTGCTTCGCGACCAAGCCTCCAGACGAGCGCAGGGGACCGGCGTGATGGACCGATCCGTCGTGCCCGCGCTCGTAGCCGCAGCCCGCGACCAGGGCCGACGCGAGGCGCTCCGGGTGGCCGCCGCACTCGCGGGGTCAACGCCGGGGCGAGAGACGCGAGGCTGACGCCGAGGCCTCCTCGCGACGTCGTTCGCACGGTGGCGCTTCCCCAGCAGGAGCGTGACGCCTACCGCGACCTGCGGGTGCGGCGGTGAGCCGCCCCCCGACGTGACGAGTCCTTGGAATGGGCGGCCCGCAACGCGGTGGCCAGGGCCTATGCCCTGATCGTAAGTAAGTTCCGCATTCTCCTAAATGTATCTAGGTGCCACCAAAACCCCCCTCGACCGACCAATGGGTCGAATACGCTACGACTCGCCCGCCAATAGCGGCGAGTGACTAGTAGGTAGCTCTGGGTGTATCCGAGGTGGCTCTGGAGGGGTCATGAGCAACAACCGACGGCTGCGGCGGCGGCGGCTGAACCATGCCCGGGCGGCTTCAGGGCTGAGTTCCGCCCTACTGGTAGTCGGAATGACGGGTGGGCCCGCAGCCGCAGCGCAACCGGTGGAAGCGAAGCCGTCCGCACAGGACGTACACATCGGTACGCCCGGCCCGCTTGGCCAACTCGGCGTGTGGCCCTCATCCTGGTCAACGGTCCGCCAAGACAGCGACGGGCCCGACGATTCGTGGGACCAGTACCCCGACGGGCAACCGGACTACGGTCCGCAGGGCTGGCAGAGCCCCTGGGGCGGTCACGACAAGGACAAGGACAAGGACAAGGACGACTACCCGCACGGCAAGCAAGGCCCCCAAGGCCCTCAGGGCGCTCAAGGCGACGCGGGCGCTCACGGTGCCCAGGGCGACGCAGGCGCTCAAGGCGCACAGGGATTCCAAGGCGAAGCGGGCAGCCAGGGCGCTCAAGGCAACACGGGCGCCCAAGGCGCCCAGGGCAACACAGGCGCCCAAGGTGCTCAAGGCTTCCAAGGCGCTCAGGGCGCCACCGGCGTGCCAGGCGCTCAAGGCGCTCAGGGTGACGCAGGCGCTCAAGGCGCCACCGGGGCTCAAGGCCCGCAGGGTGACGCAGGCGCACAGGGCGCACAGGGCGACTCGGGCGCCCAAGGTACTCAGGGTTTCCAAGGCGCCACCGGTGCCCAAGGCGACGCAGGCGTTCAAGGCGCTCAGGGTGATGCGGGCGCCCAAGGTGCCACCGGCGCCCAAGGCTTCCAAGGCGCGCAAGGCGATGCAGGCGCTCAAGGCGCCACCGGCCCCCAAGGCGATGCAGGGGCTCAGGGCGCCACCGGCGCTCAGGGTTCACAGGGCGCCACCGGCGCTCAAGGTGACGCGGGCGCTCAAGGCGCCACCGGTCCCCAAGGCCCACAAGGCGACGCAGGTGCCCAAGGCGCCCAAGGCGATGCAGGCGCACAGGGGGCCACCGGCCCCCAAGGCCCACAGGGAGCCGCGGGCGCACAAGGCTTCCAAGGCGCGCAAGGCGATGCAGGCGCTCAAGGCGCCACCGGCGCTCAAGGCGCGCAAGGCGATGCAGGCGCCCAAGGCGCCACCGGCCCCCAAGGCCCACAGGGCGATGCAGGCGCACAAGGCGCACAAGGCGCCACCGGCGCTCAGGGCCCACAAGGTGACACAGGCGCCCAAGGCGCCACCGGTGCCCAAGGCCCACAGGGCGACGCAGGGGCCCAAGGGGTCCAGGGCTTCCAAGGCGCCACCGGTGCCCAAGGCCCACAAGGTGACACAGGCGCTCAAGGCGCCACGGGCGCTCAAGGCCCACAGGGCGACGCAGGGGCCCAAGGGGTCCAGGGCTTCCAAGGCGCCACCGGTGCCCAAGGCCCGCAGGGCGACACGGGCGCACAAGGCGCCACCGGCGCTCAAGGTTTCCAAGGCGCCCAAGGTGCGCAGGGCACGCAGGGCGCCCAAGGCGCGCAGGGCGTGGCGGGCAACGGAATCCAGGCCGCCTACATCCAGGGTCCGCTGACCGTGATCGCAGACACCCCCGTCGATTTCGGCTGTGAGCCGGGAGATATCGCTGTCGGAACCGGATATCAGCTATCGGGTGCAGGAGTGAACCCCGTGCTCATCCAGCCACTCACGACCAGCGGCTACCAGTTCACCTTTACCGGCGGGGGCGCCGACATCTGGGTCTCCTGCATTTCACTCGCCACGCCGCTGATGTTGGGGGCTCCGTCCGAGACGTCGGACCGCGCGACGTCCAACAGTAGCGAGGCCAACCGGACGAACAGCAGGCCGAACCGCCCCGTTGTCGTCGAGGAGGAGAAATGAACATGCGTCAGATACTCGGGTCGCTCGCCTGCGGTGCGGTCCTGCTGACCGGTGTCACGGCATGCAGCGACAAGCCTGCCGAGAAGCCACAGACGAACAACGCCGGCAACACCGACAAGACGAACGGCGGCACCGAAACGCCGGCTGATCTGCTGAAGCTCGGTCTCGAGCAGGGCCAGGCCGGCGACTTCGACGCGGCGAAGGCCACCTTCGAGAAGCTGCTGGACGCCGAGGCCGACAACAAGTTCGCCTGGTTCAACCTGGGCTACATCGCCCAGTCGCGCAATCAGGCCGACGAGGCGATCAGCAACTACGACAAGGCACTGGCGGCCGACGCCAACTACAAGCCGGCCCTCTACAACAAGGCCATCGCCCTGGAAGGTAAGGCACCGACGACGGCGATGGACATCTACCGCAAGATCGTGTCGATCGACAACAAGTCGTCGACCGCCTACCTACGACTGGGCATGCTGCTGTCCCAGTCCGGTGAGGACGCGGCGGCGCGGGACGCCTTCAAGACGGCGATCCGCCTGGACAAGGGGCTCAGCTCAGCCGTGCCTGCGAAGTACCGCACGTCCCCTACCACGCGGTCCTCGACGCCGGCAGGTAGGTGATTGGCTCCATGCGCACACCTCGCGTAACGGTCTTCACGGGGAGCAACCGCACTCGCTTCATCGACGAGTGTTTCGAATCGCTCGTCGCTCAGACTTTCACCGACTGGGAATGGGTGGTCATCCTCAATCAGGGGTCGCGTTGGCGGCCCGAGAGGCATGACGATCGCATTCGGCTCATCGTCCAGGACAACCTGAACGGCGTCGGCGCTGTGAAGGGGTACGCCTGCGCCGAGGCTGCCGGCGACATCCTGGTCGAGCTGGACGACGACGATCTGCTCAGTAGCGACTGTCTGCAAGAGATCGTCGATGCCTTCGACGCGAACCCGGAGGTGGGGTTCGTCTACAGCGACACCGCGCAGATCCAGGAGGACGGCGGCCGCTCCGAGGACCGTTTCGCGAGTTCGTTCGGCTGGCGGCACTACGACGAGAAGGTGGACGGCCGCGAGGTGCTGGTCTGCCGGGCGATGCCGCCGACCCCGCACAACGTGAGCTACATCTGGTACGCGCCCAACCACGTACGGGCGTTCCGCCGGGACATCTACGAGAAGGTCGGCGGGTACGACGAGTCGCTCGACGTCGCGGACGACGCCGACCTCATGGCTCGGATGTACCAGGTGAGCGAGTTCCATCACATTCAGAAATGCCTGTACCTCCAGCGCATGCACGCCAAGAACACGCAGCGCATTCCGGATGTCAACGCCCGCATCCAGCAGCGCACGGTGGAGATCTACGACCGGAACATTCAACACAATGTGCTGGCCTGGTCGCGGCGGCAGGGACTCCTGGCACTCGACCTGGGCGCCGCCCACAACAAGCCGGAAGGGTATCTCGGTCTGGATTACCACGCCGCTTCGGGTGTCGACATCGTCTGCGACATAACGAAGGGTGTCGACCTGCCGGACAACAGCGTCGGGGTCATTCGGGCGGTGGACTTCCTGGAACACATCCCGGACAAGGTCGCGCTGTTCAACGAGTTGTACCGATTGCTCGCACCGAACGGGATGCTGTTGTCGCTGACCCCTAGCACCGACGGTCGAGGTGCCTACCAGGATCCAACGCATGTGGCCTTCTACAACGAAAACTCCTTCTGGTACTTCACGGATGCCAAATATTCTCGGTTCGTACCTGAAATCACATGCCGATTTCAGGCATCCCGGTTGGTCACGTACTTCCCGAGCGAATGGCACCAGACACACAACATCCCGTACGTCTCCGCGAATCTCATCGCTATCAAGGATGACGCCCAGCGCAACGGCGGCCTGCTGAACATATGACCATGCGACAGTCCGTGGATGGCCGGGCTGGCTTTCCACCACGTACTGTCCTCTCGTGGTTGACACTGATGAGGCGATCCAGATCGCGATGCGATTCCTGGCCGGCCGCCTCGCCGAGCGTCAGGACCTGCGCGAACCGCCGAGCGTGCAGGGTGTGACCATCGAGCAGGTGGCGACTGTGACCGGCGTGCGGCGTTGCCATGTCGTGAGTTTTGGATGGCCGTTGCGTGTGGCTGTCGATCAGGAGACGGGCGACGCGGACATGCTGCGGTAAGAGCGACCGCTGCTATGCACGGAGGAAGTGTGTGAGGTCGCCGGCGAAACGGGTCAGCTCCTCTCCCGCTTCGAGGACGAAGACCGCTCTGGCGGACCAGGCCGTGTCGTCCCAGTCGGGGCCGGGAGCCCGAAGAGTCACACCCAGCGACACGTGGCCTCGACCGTCGTGCCGAGCGTCGATCACCAGCTCGCGTTCCATCGATGTCCAGGTACGGGTGCCGCTCCAACCCTCCCAATCGGCCGCGAGCCTCTCCACGAACCCGGGCAGCGTCGTGTCCGGGGAGGCGTAGAGTCCATCGATCTTGGCGACTGTGGACGCTGTCATGTTGAGTTCGTGCAACTCCGTCGCGATCGTGTAGACGTAGCCGTCGCCGTACGGATCGTGCGGCGGATGAACAAGCCACCGCTGGTCGCCAGACCTCTCAAGGACGAACGGTTCGCTCATAGACGGTCTCTGAGGAACCACGAAACCCGGTGCGCCGAGGGCATCGGCAGTGGCTCGTCGTATGAGTACACCTCAAGGTCCGCCAATTGGCCCTCCTGAACGAACAGCAAGATGCCGCCAACCGTCTTGCCTTGATCGTCGACCACGATGCCTTCGGCTGGTACCGGACTCGTCGCATCGGAGGCCGGTGGGTGTCGGCCTTGCGGCCAAAGCCAGATAGTGCCGCAGCCACAGCCACAACCCGGCTGAGCCAGGACGTTCCGCGACTGCATCCGGAGTTCGCTCGCGCCGGGGAAGTCCTGCGACAGCAACGCATGCAGGACCGCGGCCTCCTCTGGTGACAGCGGACGGGGATCTGGTCGATCTGGACCCACGGGCGTAAGACTACGGCGGTATCGCTCACAAGCTCTGTGCCGAAAGCCGGTGTGCAACGATGATCGGCATGCCGACTCCACGAAAGGGCAATGCCGCGTAGGCGCCCCGCGCAACTGCGTGCCGACTTCATCTACCGGCGACCTCTTGACGGGTCAACCTCGGTGATCCCTGGACTCTCGGCCCGGGGCTTGAAGGTCATCGCCTCCCTCGAACGCACGCGACTCTGGAACCAGGCCGTGTCTGATGCACTACGCACCTGGTCATGGTTTGTGCGCCACCCATGGCATCGCTTGTGGGACGAGAGCGCCGGCTGCGGGGTGATGGAGTGCTGTCCGAACCCGCCCGAACTGCGCTGGGTCCTGGACGTCGCCGTTGCGGTCCTGCCGCCGACCGATGCCCGAAACCTCCGTAGGCAGATCGCAGCCCTCGACGAGCAGTGGTGACAGCCGTAAGGCATCGCCGCCAGGCCGGGTGCCTCCGACCCGTCGTTCATGGCCCCGACTGCGTCCGCGTCGTCACAGAGCTCCTCGATCACTCTCAGATCAACGTCACTCTCGGTGGCCCCGAGGTTGATCGGGAAGCTGATGCCCGGCTGGAGGGAGGGGGTGCTGTGGTCCGGTGAGCAGGTTGAGTGGTCGACCTTAGAAACGGCAGAAGCCCAGGCCGATGACCTGGGCTTCCGTACCGAGCCGCCTGACGGAATCGAACCGTCGACCTACGCATTACGAGTGCGTCGCTCTAGCCGACTGAGCTAAGGCGGCAACGATCAGCAAGTGTACGGCACCCCTGCGGCAGCGACCGAATCGGATACCCCCGGCGCATCCGCCAGCACCAACCGGACATCGGCCGCCATCTGGACGTTTACCGGACAGCGGATGATCGGACTCGGCACTACGCTGCGGCGGGTGAGCGACGAACGCGACGATTCCCCCCGCCCGGAGCGTCCCGACCGCCCGCCGGCCGGTGAACGCGCCGCCCACCGGCCGCGCAGCACCGACCCGCTGGAGTTGGGCTTCACACCCCGCAAGCCGGTGCCGTGGCTGGCACCGTTCCTGCTGATCAGCACCGGCATCCGGACGCTGCTGGCGGTGCTCTTCGGGGCGTACCTCGACAAGCGCGAGTTGCAGAACGCGTTCGGCGACGGCATCTTCCGCCAGGTCGGGCCGGACGGCGGGCTGTGGCTCGACTACGTGGCCGACCTGGGTGACGGCTTCAACGCCACCTACTCGGTGGCGTACCTGCTGGCGCAGCCCGAGCTGACCATCGACGGGCACCGCCTGCCCCGGGCGCAGACCCTGGTGATGGGCGGTGACCAGGTGTACCCGTCGGCGGCCTACGCCGCGTACGAGGACCGGTGCAAGGGGCCGTACCAGGCCGCGCTGCCGGTGGCGCCGGCCGAGAAGCCCACCCTCTTCGCGGTGCCGGGCAACCACGACTGGTACGACGGTCTCACCGCTTTCCTGCGGCTGTTCGTCCGTTCCCGGGACCGCAACTTCGCGGGCTGGGGCACCGGGCAGTCCCGGTCGTACTTCGCCGTGGAGTTGCCGGCCGACTGGTGGTTGCTCGGCGTGGACGACCAGTCCGGCTCGTACCTCGACGACCCGCAGCTGGCCTACTTCGACGAGGTGGCCCGGCGGCTCGGTCCCGAGTCCAAGGTGATCATCGCGGCGCCGGCGCCGACCTGGGTCAAGGCCGTCGACAACCCCACGGCGTACGACTCGATCGACTACTTCATCCGTACGATCATCGACCCGACCGGGGCGCGGGTGCGGCTGCTGCTCTCCGGCGACCTGCACCACTACGCCCGCTACTCCGGGGCGGACCGACAGCTGATCACCTGCGGTGGGGGCGGCGCGTACCTCTATCCCACCCACAAGCTGCCCGAGCGCATCGAGGTGCCACCGCGGGACACGCCGACCCGCAAGGCCAGCTCCGCCCAGCCGTACGACCTGGTGGCCCGCTACCCGGACGCCGCGCGGTCCCGTCGCTACGGGTGGGGCATCTTCCCCCGGTTGCCGCTGCGCAATCCCGGCTTCACCACCCTGCTCGGCACCCTGCACACCCTGCTGATGCTGGCCATGGCGGGTGCGACGGCGAACTGGGCCGACAGCACCGACCAGCGGCTGTTCACCGTCCCGCTGGTGGCGATGGTGCTGGTGACGGTGGTGGCGGCGGCCCTGTTCGCCAAGCCGCCGAGCGCGAGCGGCAAGCGCCACGCGCGGCACTGGATCCTCGGCGTCGGCCACGGCGTCGCGCAGGTGGCCCTGGGGGCGGCCGGCACCTGGGTCTGGTTGGCGCTGCCGTTCTACGACTGGCCGTGGCCGCTTCCGGCAGTCGCCGCGGCGGTGCTCTACGGCCCGGTGATCGGTCTGGTCGCCAGCCAGCTGGTGGCCGCGTATCTGCTGGTGGCGAGCTCGTTCGGGGTGAACGTCAACGAACTCTTCGCCGGCCAGGGCATTGAGGACTCCAAGTCGTTCCTGCGGCTGCGCATCGACCCGGACGGCACGCTGACCATCTACCCGATCGGGGTGGATCGCGTCTCCCGCGACTGGCAGGTGAACCCCGACCAGTCCCCCACCAGAAGCTGGCTGACCCCGAAGTCCCCCCTAACCCCCCACC
>NZ_JAGPXZ010000460.1:0-4974 GCF_018070305.1 Micromonospora sp. M51
GCCTCCCGGGGTCGAGGCTGATCCGCCGGGCGCCACCGACTCCGACGGCGAGAGCGAGCCCGTCGGCGTCGACGTGACCGGAGTGGTCGGCGTCGGGGTGGTCGGCGTCGGCGAGTCGGTGGTCGGCGTCGGCGTCTCCGTGATCGGCGTGGTCGGCGTGGTCGGCGTGGTCGGGGTCGGCGACGCGGTGGTGCCGGCGCCGGCGCACGTGTGGCTGAGGTTGAACTTGTCGCCCTCGCCGCTGACCTGGGCGCTGCCGCCGGTCAACGTCCATCCCGCCGGGGTGAAGAGGTAGGCGTGCTTCACCTGCTTGTCGCCGCCGCCGTTGGCGGACAGGAAGTCGGTGTACGGATCCGTGGGGTTCGGCACCGTCACCGTCACCGAGACGCCCGAGGTGTCCTTGAAGGTCAAGGTCAGGCTCTGGAAGTCACCGGCGCGCCTGGTGGGCAGCACGAAGTGCCAGCCGTCCTGGTTGGTGGGTCGCGTGCCGAACTTGGGGTCCTGGCACTCCTGCTGGAACGTCCCCGCCGTGGCGCCCGCGTGGGCGGGGTTGAGGGGGACGATGCTCGATGCCGAGGCCGGGGAGGCGATGGCGAGAACGGCCGTGACGGTGGCCGTGCGGACGGCCGCGCGCGTCAGGCGCCGACGCAGTGGCATGAGGAATCCTTCGGGATTGGTCGAGGGGGCCGCCCATGATCCCATGCGGGGGGCCTGCCGACGGCATCGGCCAACCGGCCTGAGCTGGGACGACGTCTTGGACGGGAAGTGCCTTCCGGGTCGACCTTCCGGGCTGGCGTGCGCGTGTCGGCGTAACGCTCGCGAGGGCTGCGGCGCTGGCGCGCAACGCGGGCTTCCCATTCGACGACGTGCACATTACATTGTCGACTATCCATGGGAGCGCTTCCACGACCCATGGTCACACCGCCACCCCCGCTGTCGCCGGTGGCCGTGCCGCCCGTACGCCGTCCCGCGTCGGTGCGACCGCCGGCGGCGCCTCCGACAGGAGCCCGCCATGCGCCACCTGACCCGGCCGTTCAGCGGCCAGCCCGGCCGGTCACCGGCCGCCGACCAGCCCTGGCCACGGCGACTGCTGGCCATCGGCGTCGCGCTGCTCACCGGCGCGTCCCTCGCGGTGACCGCGCCGCCGTCCGCGCCCGCCTCGGCCGCGCCAGCGGCGACCTACAACTACGCCGAGGCGTTGCAGAAGTCGCTGCTCTTCTACGAGGCGCAGCAGTCCGGCCGGCTGCCCGACTGGAACCGGGTCTCCTGGCGCGGCGACAGCGCGCTCACCGACGGTGCCAGCGCGGGCGTCGACCTCACCGGCGGCTGGTACGACGCCGGCGACCACGTCAAGTTCGGCTTCCCGATGGCGTTCAGCGCCACCATGCTCGCCTGGGGCGCCGTCGAGTACCGCAGCGGCTACACCGCCTCCGGGCAACTGCCGCACCTGCTCAACAACCTGCGCTTCGTCAACGACTACTTCATCAAGGCGCACCCGTCCGCCAACGTCCTCTACGGACAGGTCGGCAAGGGCGACGACGACCACAAGTGGTGGGGCCCGGCCGAGGTGATGCCGATGGCGCGGCCCGCGTACAAGATCGATGCGAGCTGTGGCGGCGCGGACCTGGCGGGGGAGACGGCGGCGGCGATGGCCGCCTCCTCGATGGTGTTCCGGCCCACCGACGCCGCCTACGCGGACAAGCTGCTCGGGCACGCCCGGCAGCTCTACACCTTCGCCGACACGGTGCGCAAGGCCTACCACGAGTGCATCACCGACGCCACGAGCTTCTACCGGTCCTGGAGCGGCTGGCAGGACGAGCTGGTCTGGGCCGCGATCTGGCTGCACCGGGCCACCGGCGAGGCCAGCTACCTGACCAAGGCCGAGAGCGAGTACGACAAGCTCGGCACCGAGAACCAGACCACCACCCGCTCCTACAAGTGGACCATCGCCTGGGACAACAAGCAGTTCGGGGCGTACGTGCTGCTGGCCAACCTGACCGGCAAGCAGAAGTACGTCGACGACGCCAACCGGTGGCTGGACTACTGGACCGTCGGGGTGAACGGGCAGCGGGTGCCGTACTCGCCGGGCGGGATGGCGGTGCTCGACTCCTGGGGCGCGCTGCGCTACGCCGCGAACACCTCGTTCGCCGCGCTGGTCTACAGCGACAAGACCACCGACACCACCCGTAAGGCGCGCTACCACGACTTCGCCGTCCGGCAGATCAACTACGCGCTCGGCGACAACCCGCGCAACTCCAGCTACGTCATCGGGTTCGGCGCCAACTCACCGAAGAACCCGCACCACCGCACCGCGCACGGCTCCTGGTGGGACAGCCAGACCGTGCCCGTCGAGACCCGGCACACCCTCTACGGCGCGCTGGTCGGCGGCCCGTCCTCGCCCAACGACGCGTACAGCGACAGCCGGTCGGACTACGTGATGAACGAGGTGGCCACCGACTACAACGCCGGCTTCACCTCCGCGCTGGTCCGGCTGACCTCCGAGTACGGCGGCACCCCGCTGGCGAACTTCCCGGTCGCCGAGACGCCGGACATCGACGAGCTGACGGTGGAGACCACTGTGGCGCAGGCCGAACCGCGGGCCACCGGGCTCAAGGTGATGGTCTACAACAAGTCCGCGTTCCCGGCCCGCGCGCTGACCGACGGGAAGTTCCGGTACTACTTCCGGCCCGACGGCACCGGCCCGGTGCAGGTGACCGCCGGTTACACCCAGGGCTGCCCGTCCCCGACCACCGCCAAGCAGTTCAGCGGGGACATCTGGTACGTCGAGGTGGACTGCACCGGGTACACCATCGCCCCGGCAGGTCAGTCGCAGCACCGGATGGAGGTCCAGTTCAAGGTGGGCGTGCCGGAGGGCGGCACCTGGGACCCGACCAACGACCCGTCGTACCAGGCCACCGCCGGGCCGAACCGGAAGGTGCCGCTCTACTCCGGCACCACCCGCGTCTGGGGCGAGGAGCCCGGCCCGGCCGTCCCGGACACCACCGCGCCGACCGTCCCCGGCACACCCGCCGCGTCCGCCGTCACGTCGAGCGGACTCACGCTGACCTGGGCGGCGTCCACCGACACGGGCGGCAGCGGCCTGGCCGGCTACGAGATCACCCAGTCGCAGACCGGCAGCGACGCGCTGGTGCTGCGGACCGCCACCACCAACACGCTCGCGGTGACCGGACTGCTGCCGGAGCGGACGTACCAGTTCACCGTGCGGGCCCTCGACGGCGCCGGCAACCGGTCGGCGTCGTCGGCTGCCATCAGCGTCACCACGCCGGCCGGACCGGCACCGGACACCACCGCACCGACCGCGCCCGGCACCCCCGTCGCCTCGACGGTCACCGCGACCGGACTCACACTGAGCTGGGCGGCGTCCACCGACAACGTGGGCGTCACCGGGTACCGGGTCTACCGCGAGGCCGGCACCACCGACGCGCTCGTCGGCTCACCCACCGGCACCACTGCCGCGGTGACCGGGCTGACCGCCTCGACCGCCTACCAGTTCTACGTGGTGGCAGTCGACGCGGCGGGCAACACCTCCGCGGCGTCCGCGCCGGTAGCGGTGACCACCGCGGCCCCGCCGGTCGGTGGCACCTGCTCGGTGGGGTACGCCACCACCGACTGGAGCACCGGCTTCACCGCCAACGTGTCGATCACCAACACCGGCACCACCGCGATCAACGGCTGGACCCTGCGGTTCAGCTTCGCCGGCGGGCAGACCGTCAGCCAGGGCTGGTCGGCGACGGTCAGCCAGACCGGCACGGCGGTCACCGCCACGAACCTGTCCTACAACGGCACGATCGCGCCGGGCGCGTCGGTGAGCTTCGGCTTCAACGGCAACCACAACGGCAGCAACCCGAAGCCGACCGCCTTCACCGTCAACAACACCACCTGCACCATCGCCTGACCCGCATCGCGAGATCGTGGGTGGTTGCCGTTCTCGCCGCGGAACGGCAACCGCCCACGATCCCCTTTTGTCGCCGAAAACCGACCGCTGGCGGGACCAGCCGGTTGCCCGCCCGCACCGACCCGGTGATCTCGTCCGAGGGGTCGGGGATAACGCGCCGCGATTCAGGGCATCTTGGCGTGGTGGCGCAGTTGTTGACCGTCGGGCACGGCGCAGCCGACCGGGTGCGGCTGGGGGAGTTGCTGACCGGGGCCGGGGTGGCCCTGGTGGTGGACGTGCGGCGGTACCCCGCCAGCCGCACCAATCCGGACGTACGGCGGGAGGAGCTTGAGCGGTGGCTGCCCGAGTACGGGATCGACTACCGCTGGGAGCCGCGCCTCGGTGGACGCCGACACATCCCCGCCGGGGAGCCCGAGCCGGACAGTTGGTGGAAGGTCGCGGCGTTCCGGGCGTACGCCGCGCACACCCGCACGCCGGAGTTCGACGCGGCGCTGACCGGGGTGCTGGCGGACGCGGCCCAGCGGAGCACCGCGGTGATGTGCAGCGAGAGCCTGTGGTGGCGCTGCCACCGCCGGCTGATCGCCGACGTCGCGGTTCTCGGTCACGGGACGCCGGTGGCGCATCTGCTGCCGGACGGGCGGCTCAGCCTTCACCAGCCCGCCGAGGGCGCCCGCAGACTCCCCGACGGGCAGCTGTGCTGGGACGGTTGAGACTTCCCCTCACTCCACGAGATCGTCGGCGAGCAGGTCCATCAACAGGCCGTCGTGCCAGCGGCCGTCCGCGCCGCGCTCGTAACGGCGCAGCACCCCCACCGGCCGGAAACCGACCTTCGCGTACGCCCGGATGGCGGCGCTGTTCGCCGCCGCCGGATCGATGGTGAAGCGGTGGTGGCCGTACTCGTCGATCAGGTGCCGGGCCAGGGTGCGGATGGCGTCACCGCCGAGGCCGGCACCGCGTACCGCCGGGTCGAGGAAGACGTCCAGGCTGGCGTGCCGGTAGTCCGGGTCCGACTCGGCGTACCACTGGATCGCGCCGACCTCGCCGACGACGACCTGCAC
>NZ_JAGPXZ010000461.1:0-4972 GCF_018070305.1 Micromonospora sp. M51
CACCTCCAGGTAGTCGCGGTACTCGTTGCGGGCGAACAGCTTCGCCGCGTACTCGCTGACCGGCTGACCCACGGTGACCAGTTGCAACGCGACAACATCGAGCTGCTCGCCCCGGGGCTTGAAGAAGTCCGCCAGGCAGAGCCGCCGCTCCTGCCGCTGCCGGGGGAACGAGAACCGGGCGCGCTCCGCGTGCCCGTTCTCGTCGAGCACCACCAGGTCATTGCCTTCGGAGTACGCCGGGAAGTAGCCGTACACCACGGCTGCCTCAAGGACCTGGTCGGCGATCAACCGGTCCAGCCAGTACCGCAGGCGCGGGCGGCCCTCGGTCTCGACCAGTTCCTCGTAGGAGGGTCCGCTGCCGCCCCGGGCGCCGCGCAGGCCCCACTGCCCGGAGAAGGTGGCCCGCTCGTCGAGCAGCGCCGCGTAGTCGGCCATCGGCACGCCCTTGACCACCCGGGTGCAGAAGAACGGCGGGGTGGGCACCGCCACGTCGGCGGCGACGTCGGAGCGGACCGAGGAGTCGGGCAGCTCCGGCAGCGACGTGCTGACCACCGAGCGCTGCCGTTCCCGGCGCGCCCGCCGGGCCGCGAGGGCCGCCTCCCGCTCGGGGTCGATCACCGGCGCGCCGCCACGCTTGGCGGTCATCACCCTGTCCATCAGGGACAGACCCTCGAACGCGTCCCGCGCGTAGTGCACCTGCCCGGGGAACATCGCGCGCAGGTCGTCCTCGACGTACGCGCGGGTCAGCGCCGCCCCACCCAGCAGGACGGGCCACCGCTCGGCGACCCCGCGGGTGGCCATCTCGGCCAGGTTCTCCTTCATGATGACGGTGCTCTTCACCAGCAGCCCGGACATGCCGATCGCGTCGGCGCGGTGCTGCTCGGCGGCATCCAGGATGGCGCTGATCGGCTGCTTGATGCCGATGTTCACCACCTCGTAGCCGTTGTTGGACAGGATGATGTCGACCAGGTTCTTGCCGATGTCGTGCACGTCGCCGCGCACTGTGGCGAGCACGATGCGGCCCTTGCCGCCGTCCTCCGCGGTCTCCATGTGCGGTTCCAGGTAGGCCACCGCGGTCTTCATCACCTCGGCGGACTGGAGCACGAACGGCAGCTGCATCTGGCCGGAGCCGAACAGCTCACCGACCACCTTCATGCCGTCCAGCAGGATGTCGTTGATGATCGACAGCGGGGACCGGCCGCCGGCCATCGCGTCGTCCAGGTCGGCCTCCAGGCCGTTGCGCTCACCGTCGATGATCCGCCGCTTGAGCCGTTCGTCCAGCGGCAGCGCGGCCAACTCCTGGGCCCGGCTGGCCCGGGCGCTGGTCACGTCGACGCCCTCGAAGAGCTCCAGGAACCGCTGCACCGGGTCGTATCCCTCGCGGCGCCGGTCGTAGACCAGGTCCAGGGCGACCTCGCGCTGCTCGTCGGGGATCTTCGACATCGGCAGGATCTTGCTGGCGTGCACGATCGCCGAGGTCAGGCCGGCCTGCACGCACTCGTGCAGGAACACCGAGTTGAGCACCTGCCGGGCCGCCGGGTTGAGGCCGAAGGAGATGTTCGAGATGCCCAGGGTGAAGTTGACGCCCGGGTAGCGGCGGGCGATCTCCCGGATCGCCTCGATCGTCTCGAGGCCGTCGCGGCGGGTCTCCTCCTGCCCGGTGGCGATCGGGAAGGTCAGCGCGTCGATCAGGATGTCGGAGCGGTCCATCCCCCACCGGCCGGTCAGGTCGTCGATCAACCGGGCCGCGACCCGGACCTTCCACTCCTGGGTACGGGCCTGGCCCTCCTCGTCGATGAGCAGCGCCACCACCGCCGCGCCGTGCTCACGGACGATCGGCATCACCCGCGCGTACCGGGACTCGGGGCCGTCGCCGTCCTCGAAGTTCACCGAGTTGACCACGCACCGCCCGCCGAGCATCTCCAGCCCGGCCTCGACGACCGCCGGCTCGGTGGAGTCCAACATGATCGGCAGGGTCGACGCGGTGGCGAACCGGCCGGCCAGCTCCCGCATGTCCTGGGTGCCGTCGCGGCCGACGTAGTCCACGCAGAGGTCGAGCAGGTGCGAGCCGTCGCGCGCCTGGCTGCGGGCGATCTCCACACAGGCCCGCCAGTCACCGGCGAGCATCGCCTCCCGGAACGCCTTCGAGCCGTTGGCGTTGGTCCGCTCCCCCACCATCAGCACCGACGCGTCCTGGGCGAACGGCACCGGGTGGTACACCGAGGACACACCCGCCTCGTGTCGGGGCTCGCGGGCCGGGGCGGTCACGCCGTGCAGCCGCTCGGACAGCACCTGGATGTGCTCCGGGGTGGTGCCGCAGCAGCCGCCGACAAGCCCCACGCCGTACTCGGTGACGAACCGCTCCAGGGCCTCGGCCAGCTCCACGGGAGTCAGCGGGAAGTACGCCCCGTCGGCGGTCAACACCGGCAGGCCGGCGTTCGGCATCACCGACAGCGGGATGCGGGAGTGCTGCGACAGGTACCGCAGGTGCTCGCTCATCTCGGCCGGGCCGGTCGAGCAGTTGAGCCCGATCAGGTCCACGCCCAGCGGTTCGATCGCGGCCAGGGCCGCACCGATCTCGCTGCCGACCAGCATCGTGCCGGTGGTCTCCACGGCGACGTGACAGATGATCGGCACCGACTGGCCCAGCTCGGCCATCGCCCGCTTCGACCCGACCACCGCCGCCTTGACCTGGAGCAGGTCCTGGCAGGTCTCGATGATCAGCGCGTCCGCGCCGCCAGCGATCAGACCGGCGGCGTTCTCCTGGTAGGCGTCGCGCAGGGTCGAGTAGTCGGCGTGCCCGAGGGTGGGCAGCTTGGTGCCCGGCCCGATCGAGCCGAGCACGAACCGGGGCCGCTGCGGGGTGCTGGCCGCGTCGGCGGCCTCCCGGGCGATCCGCGCGCCCGCCTCGGACAACTCGCGGATGCGCTGCGGGATGTCGTACTCGGCGAGGTTGGCGAGGTTGGCGCCGAAGGTGTTGGTCTCCACGCAGTCCGCACCGGCGGCCAGGTAGGCGTCGTGCACCCCGCGCACCACGTCCGGGCGGGTGACGTTGAGGATCTCGTTGCACCCCTCGAGCCCGTCGAAGTCGTCGAGCGTGAGGTCCGCGGCCTGGAGCATCGTGCCCATCGCACCGTCGGCGATGAGAACCCGCTCAGCCAGCACATCCATCAATGAAGTCCGCACCCGTTCAGGTTAGTGCGATTCGGCCGGACTCCACGACCATCCTCGAGCGATCCCCTATTGTGTCACGGGGATCACCCTGTCTGGTTCGTTCGGGTATGACCTGCTGTCGGAGCGGCCGACCGGCGCGGCCGACGGGCCGTGCCCCCGCCCTGCACGTAGGCTGACGGACGTGAAGGACAACAGGGACGCCACCGTGCACCACGGCATGACGACCGGGCGCGGTCCCGGCGCCAGCCGCGACGAGCAGGGTGAGGTGACGGCGTGACCGAGTTCGACGGACTGCCGGTGCTGCGGTCCCCCGTGGCGATCGCCGCGTTCGAGGGCTGGAACGACGCCGCCGACGCGTCCACCGCCGCTGTCGAGCACCTGGAGCAGGTCTGGAACGCCCGGCAGATCGCCGAGTTGGATCCGGAGGACTTCTACGACTTCCAGGTCAGCCGGCCCACCATCACCATGGCCGACGGGGAGACCCGGCGGGTGGAGTGGCCGACGACCCGGTTCATGGTGGCCAGCCCGGAGGGCACCGACCGCGACGTGGTGCTGATCCGCGGCATCGAGCCGAGTATGCGCTGGCGGACGTTCTGCGAGCAGGTGCTGGAGATCTGCCACAGCCTGGAGGTGGAACGGGTGGTGCTGCTCGGCGCGTTGCTGGCCGACGTTCCATACACTCGGCCGTTGCCGATCAGCGGCAGCGCCTCGGACGCGCAGGCCGCCGAGCGCTACCAGCTCACCCCCACCCGGTACGACGGCCCGACCGGCATCGTCGGCGTGCTGCACGACGCGTGCACCCGCGCCGAGGTGGACGCCGTCTCGTTCTGGGTGCACGTGCCGCACTACGCCAACAACCCGCCCTGCCCGAAGGCCACCCTCGCCCTGCTGCACCGGGTCGAGGAGGTCGTCGACCTGCCGGTGCCGATGGCCGACCTGGCCGAGGAGTCCGCCGAGTGGGAGCAGCGGGTGCGCAGCGCCGCCGAGCAGGACGCCGAGTTGGGCGAGTACGTCCGCGAGCTGGAGGAACGGGTCGGCGACGAGGGCATCACCCCGTTGACCGGTGACGAGATCGCCCAGGAGTTCGAGAAGTACCTGCGCCGCCGGGGCGGTTCCGCCGGCCCCACCGCCGGTTCCTGGTAGCCGCCGCTCCCCTGCGGGCCTTCGGACCTTTGTGGTCCGGGGGCCCGTTTTGGCGTGTCCGGGGTGGCGCCGTCACACCCGCTAGGGCATCCTAGGAACCTAGATGTGATCAAGGAGGCGGGTGTGCAGATCAACCCCGGGGCCGCCGAGTTCCCGCACCGACAGATCGCCGCGCAGCTCAAGGCCCAGGTCCGCCGCGGCGACTGGGGGCCGGGCGAGCGGCTGCCGTCCATCCCGGCCATCGCCGAGATGTTCGGCGTCGCCAAGCAGACCGTGCAACGCGCCGTCGACCAGCTGCGGGTCGAGGGCATCCTGATCACCAAACCCGGCTCCGGTACGTACGTCCGGGGCACCCGCCGCCGACTCAACCGCCTCTCCCGGGGCCGCTACGGCGGCTTCCGCGGCTACCACACCGACCTGGCCGCCCGGTACCGGCAGCAGCTCGTCTCCGTCGGGCCCGCCCCCGCCCCCGCCGAGGTGGCCGACGCCTTCGGCGTGTCCGACGGCACCAGCCTGCTGTGCCGCCGGCACCTCGTACGCACCGACGACTCCCCCGTCGAGGTGGGCGCCTCCTGGTTCCTGCCCCGCGACACCACGGGCACCTCCCTGGAGCGCACCGAGGCGTTCGGCCGACCGCACTACCAGGAGGCCGAGG
>NZ_JAGPXZ010000462.1:0-4967 GCF_018070305.1 Micromonospora sp. M51
CAGGTGGCGAGCCGGTCGCCGACCCGCCCCTCCCGCGTGCTGCCGACGATCACGGCGATCCGTAGCGGCGTCATGGCCACCCCCTTCCATTCTGAAGGCGCGAGGTGACAGCGGGCGCCCGCTAGATCTGATCTAGCGGGCGCGGTTTCGGGGCGGAGTGTCGGTGGGATCGGCTTGACTGGGGTCGACGAACGGGGGAAACGGGATGGCCCAGGTACGCATCGAACCGTGGCACGAGGACGACCTCTACCTGCTGCGGCAGCTCCACTCACCGGACACCCGCAAGCACACCGGCGGCCCGGAGACCGACGAGCAGGTGCTCGCCCGCCACGACCGGTACGTGCACTTCGCCGACACCGGGCAGGGCTGCATGTTCACGCTGGTGCTGCCGGACGGGGCGCGGGCGGGCAGCGTCGGCTACTGGGGTCGGGAGTGGCGCGACCACCCGGTGTACGAGCTGGGTTGGGCGGTGCTGCCCGCGTACCGGGGGATGGGGCTGGCCACGACGGCGGTGCGTGCGGTGGTGGACGTCGTTCGCGCCCGACGGGACCGGCGCTACGCGCACGCCTACCCCTCGGTGGACAATCCCGCGTCGAACGCGGTGTGTCGCAAGGCGGGTTTCACGCTGCTCGGCGAGACCGGTTTCGAATATCCGCCGGGGCGGATGATGCGGGCCAACGACTGGCAACTCGACCTGACCGCCCCACCGACAGTGAGCTGAGGTCGGCGGGGCGGCCGGTGACAGGTCACCAGGGCAGCACGCCGTACCCGCCGCCGGCGTCCATCTGGTAGCCCCAGAGCAGCCCGCTCGGCCCGTCGGCTGGCAGGGTCGCCAGGTGCACGCTCACCTCGGCGCCCTGTTCTGCTGTGCGGAAGCCGCTGTTGCCGTTCAGGTCGGTGGCGCAGTAGCCCGGGTTCGCCGCGTTCACAGTGATCGGGGTGTCCCGCAACTCCTTGGCGTACATCGCGGTGAGCATGTTCAGCGCCGCCTTCGACGACGGGTACGGCACGGAGGTCAGCTGGAACAACGCGCCGTTGGGGTCGGTCATCACCGCGATCGAGCCGACCTCGCTCGACACGTTGACGATTCTGGCGGCCGGTGCCCGGCGCAGCAGCGGCAGCAGCGCGTTGGTCACCGTCACCACCCCGAAGACGTTCGTCTCGTAGAGCCGGCGCATCGTCGCCACCGTCGTCTCGCTGGGCAGCCCTCGCGCGCCGTCGGCGAGGACGATGCCGGCGTTGTTGATCAGCACGTCCAGCCGGCCGTACTCCGCCTCCACCCGCTTCGCGGCGGCCGTCACCGACTCGGCGTCGGTGACGTCGAGCGGCACCCACACTGCGTCCGCGCCGCCGTCGCGCAGCTCCCGTTCGGCTGCGCGACCCCGCTCGGCGTCCCGTGCGCCCACCAGCACGGTCATGCCGAGGGCGCCGAGCTGCCGAGCGGTGGCGAAGCCGATCCCCTTGTTGGCCCCGGTGATCAGGGCGATCTTGTTCGTCATGCCGTCGAGCGTGTCCGCGTCGGCGGCCTGCGGGGAGAGACGGGCCGAGGCTGGGACCGGTGGTACCACCCTGGCCGCCCGGAGCGGGGGCATGCTGGGGACATGACGAGCAGCGGCCTGCGGCGTGACGAACTGGCGGCGTTCCTGCGTACCCGCCGCGCCCGGTTGCGGCCCACCGAGGTCGGGCTTCCGGAGGGTGAACGCCGACGGACCCCCGGGCTGCGCCGGCAGGAGGTCGCCCAGCTCGCCGGGATGTCGATCGACTACTACATCCGGCTGGAGCAGGGCCGCGGACCGCACCCGTCCCGGCAGGTGCTCGCGTCGATGGCCCGGGCGCTGATGTTGAGTCGGGACGAGCGCGAGTACCTGTTCCGGATCGCCGGGGAGAACCCGCCGCGTACCGTCGGCCCGAGCCGGGAGGTGACGCCCGGACTGCGGCACCTGCTCGACGCCATGACCGAGACCCCGGCGTACCTCGTCGACGCCGCGTACCACGTGCTGGCCTGGAACCGGCTTGCCACGTCCTTCATGGGCGACCTCTCGGCCGTGCCGGACGCGGACCGCAACATGATCCGCTGGACCTTCCGGCGTCCGGCGACCGACAGCCACTGGACCGACGCCGAGACCATCTGCTTCGTCCGCAGCACGGTGGCGGACCTGCGGGCCGCCTACGGCCGTTACCCGGCCGACCCGGCGATCCGCGAGCTGGTCACCGAGCTGCTCGGTACCTCGCCCCGGTTCGCGCGGCTCTGGGCGGAGCACGATGTCGAGGAGCGCCGCCCCATCGTCAAGCGGGTGCCGCACCCCGAGCTGGGATCGTTGGAGTTCGAGTGCCGGGTGCTGCACGTTCCGGAGACCGAGCAGCGGATGATCGTCTACGTCCCCGAGCCAGGCTCGCCCACTGAGGCGGTGTTCCGCCGGCTCGCCGAGCGCGTCGGCTCCTGACGTCGAAAAGCGCTATACCTCAGAGTCATAGTTATGCCTCTGAGGTATAGCGCTCACCGGGACATCATCCGCCGGTGGCCGGCGGCTCAGGTCAGTTGGGCAGGTAGGCGAAGGTGTCCGGGTTCGGGCCCTGCCGACCGGCCTCGCCCTTGTTCAGCTCGGTGATCCGCTCCATCGCCACGTCGTCCAGCTCGAAGTCGAAGATCCGGGTGTTCTCCTCGATCCGCTTCGGGGTGGTCGACTTCGGGAAGATGATGTCGCCGCGCTGCACATGCCAGCGGAGCACCACCTGCGCCGGGGTCCGGCCGAGCTGCTCGGCGATGTCGACAACCGTCGGGTCGCCGAGCACGTTGCCCTGCGCGATGGGCGACCACGCCTCGGTGAGAATGTTGTGCTCCCGGCCGTAGGCGCGGACCTCGTCGTTGGTGAAGTACGGGTGCGCCTCGATCTGGTTGACCGCCGGCACGACGCTCGCCTCGTCGGCCAGTCGCTGCAGGTGCGGCACCTGGAAGTTCGACACGCCGATCGAGCGGGCCCGACCGTCGCGCTGGACCTCCTCCAACACCTTCCAGGTCGACACGTAGTCGCCGTCGTACAGCGTCGGCAGCGGCCAGTGGATCAGGAACAGGTCGATGTAGTCCATCTTCAGCGCCGCCAGCGTCGAGTCGAACGCCCTGCGGGCGTCGTCGGGGCGGTGGAAGCCGTTGTTCAGCTTGCTGGTCACGTAGACCGCGCCCCGGTCCAGGCCGGACATCCGTACCGCCTCGCCGACCTCGGCCTCGTTGCCGTACATCTCGGCGGTGTCGATGTGGCGGTAGCCGATCTCCAACGCGGTGCTCACCGCCGCGACGGTGTCCTTCGGCTCGATCTGGAACACCCCGAAGCCGAGCTGAGGAATGGTGGTGCCGTCGTTCAGGCTGATGTCGGGAATCGTGATTGCCACTGCGGCTCCTTCGCGTCTTCGTTTACCTGTCATCCATACCCGGGCAGGTGGACGAATCACCGCTCAAGCCGGCGTGACGAACGCAACGGCGGATCGGTTCACCCGGTCGTGTCGAACAGCACCGGCCACGGCCGCGCCGCCGGTGTCGACGTCGACGGCGGCTCGGGCGCGGTGGGCTCGGCCAGCACGTCCGCGGCGAGTTGGCCGAACATCGCCGCCGCCGGGTGCGCGGACCGTTCTGGCCAGGCCGCCGAGGTGCGTTTCGCCAGCGGCGCGTCGACGATCGGCCGCCAGGCCATCCGGGGTTCCCGGCGGGCCACCGCCGCCGGTTCCACCGCCACCGCGCCGCCGGCCAGCACCAGCCCGAAGAGGAACTCCGGGTTGCGGGCCGGGCGCACCCGGGTCGGGCGCCAACCGTGCTGCCGGCACACCGCCAGCAGGTGATCGTGCCAGCCGGGGGCGGTGGCGCGGGGCGCGGCCACCAGATCCAGACCGGCGAGCGACGCCAGCGTCACCGCACGGTCGCGGGCCAACGGCGAGGTGCGCGGCAGCAACACCCCCAGGGGTACGTCGACCGGGGCGCCGAAACGTAACCCGTCCGCCGCCACCGGGTGATGCACGAGCCCCACGTCCAGGGTCCGCTCGGCGAGCATCCGTACCTGCTCGGCGGTGGTCAGCTCGTGCAGCTCCACGTCCAGCCCGGGTGCCCGGGCGGTGAGCCCGTCCAACAGCGAGCGCAGCGTCACAGCGGGCGTCTCCGGTGGCACCCCGGCCCGCAGTACGCCCAGCTCACCGGCGCGGATCTGGGCCATCAGGCTGCGCAGCCGCCCCTCGCCGGCGAGCAGTTCCTCCGCCTCGCCGAGCAGCAGCTCACCGGCGGTGGTCAGGCGTACCTGGCGGCGGGAGCGGTCGAACAGCTCGACCGTCAGCTCCCGTTCCAGCCGCTGGATCGACTGGCTCAGCGGCGGCTGGGCCATTCCGAGCAACTCCGCGGCCCGCCCGAAGTGCAGTTCGTGTGCGACCACCACGAAGTGCCGCAGGTGCCGGAGCAGGTCCACGGCCGGGACCCTACGCCAGCGCCGCCACGGCGTCGCTGGTTACCGTGCTGGCGTGGACGTGCAGGAACGGATCGAGGCCATCTTCGCCGCCGCCGGGGTGACGGCCAGCATGCACGCCGTCGACCTGGACGCTGTGGACCTGGCCGTCGACGGCCCGACCGGCAGTGGCCGGGAGGTCGGGGTGCGGGCCGACGAGCAGGTGGTGATCGCCTCGATCTTCAAGATCCTGCTGGTGCTGGAGTTCGCCCGGCAGGTCGAGGCCGGTCAGCTGGACCCGACCGAGCGGGTACTGGTCACCGCCGCCGACCGGCTCGGCGGGTGGGGTCTGGCGGGCTGCGTCGACGACGCCGAGGTGTCGCTGCGCGACCTCGCCTACTTCGCCATGTCGGTCAGCGACAACACCGCCGCCGACCTGCTGCTGCGCCGGGTCGGCCCGGACCTGCTGCCGATCCTCGCCGTCGAGCTGGGGCTGACCCGTACCCGCGACCACGGCGGCCCCCGGGACCTGGTCGAGGTGAGGCT
>NZ_JAGPXZ010000463.1:0-4958 GCF_018070305.1 Micromonospora sp. M51
ACATGGATGTAGTGGTGTCGGCGTGCCGGGGAGGCCACTACTTCCTGGTTCGAGCAAGATCTTGGCGTGGGGTCTGCACCGGTCGTCATCCCCGCTGGAGGCGCACCGGGTGCCCCGGGCAGTCCCGGGTGTGACATGGCGGGGTGTGGCCTCGGTAAGATTGCCGCGGTTCGGCAGGGCCGTCGCCCGGCGCGGGCACTTCCCGCGGGGCCGATCGGCCGCCGGATCGCCGGATGCGGCGCGGAATCGGTGCGGCAGTCGACGCAGGCGTGCAATGACAGACGGAGGTAGAAGATGTCCGGCCACTCAAAGTGGGCGACGACCAAGCACAAGAAGGCCGTCATCGACGCCAAGCGCGGCAAGATGTTCGCCAAGCTGATCAAGAACGTCGAGGTGGCCGCGCGCACCGGCGGCGGTGACCCCTCGGGTAACCCGACGCTCTTCGACGCCATCCAGAAGGCGAAGAAGAGTTCGGTGCCGAACGACAACATCGATCGCGCCGTCAAGCGCGGCTCCGGCCTGGAGGCCGGCGGCGCCGACTGGCAGACGATCATGTATGAGGGGTACGGCCCGAACGGCGTGGCCATGCTCATCGAGTGCCTCACCGACAACCGCAACCGGGCGGCCACCGAGGTACGGACCGCGCTGACCCGCAACGGCGGCTCGCTCGCCGACGCCGGCTCGGTGTCGTACATGTTCTCCCGCAAGGGCGTGGTGATCGTCCCCAAGGAGGGCACCACCGAGGACGACGTGATGCTCGCCGTCCTGGACGCCGGTGCCGAAGAGGTCAACGACATCGGCGAGGCGTACGAGGTGGTCTCCGAGCCGACCGACCTGATCCCGGTGCGGACGGCCCTGCAGGATGCCGGCATCGAGTACGAGTCGGCCGAGTCCTCCCTGATCCCCAGCGTCAACGTGCCACTTGACGAAGAGGGCGCGCGCAAGATCTTCAAGCTGATCGACGTGCTGGAGGACTGCGACGACGTCCAGAACGTCTACGCCAACTTCGACGTCAGTGACGACGTGATGGCGGCGGTCGACGCCTGAGCCCGCCTCCGCCCGCCGCGATCGGGCACTGTCTGCCCCGACCGGGCCGGACAGGACAGATCGCTGGTCGAGAGTGCACGATCGCGGTGGGGTTGGTGGGCGGTGAGGAGGTGCCGTGGTGGTGCAGCGGTTCGCGGCCGGCGACACGGTCATCCGGCGTGAGGTGCTGCGCGGGGAGGTCTGGTTCGGCTGCCCGACGATCTGCGTCGAGGACTCCGCCGACCTGCTCGTCCTCTATCTCCCGCCGGGGGCCGAGTTCGGCTTCCCGGCCGACGGGGTGTTCCCGTGCGGGCGGCACCCGTGGGAGGCCGCCGGGCACCACTCCTGGTCGGGGCACGGCAAGCTGATGCTGCAACGCCCCGGTGAGGCGCACTCGATCGACGTGTTCTGGTCGGGCCCGGGGCGCGACTTCGCCGGCTGGTACTTCAACCTTCAGGACCCGGTGCGGCGTACGTCGATCGGGGTGGACACCCTGGACCACGAGTTGGACCTGTGGTGGGCCGCGGACGCCGACCGGTACGTCTGGAAGGACGTGGAGATGTTCGCCCAGCGCCTCGTCGAGGGGCGCTACCCGGGAATGGGGGACGCCATCCAGGCCGAGGGTGACCGGGTCGCCGCCCTGCTCGACGCGGGTGAGCGCTGGTGGGACCCGGCATGGGCCAGGTGGCAGCCCGACCCCGCCTGGTCGGCCCCGCGGCTGCCCGCCGGCTGGGACCGGGTGCCACCCGCGCGCTGAGCGGCCCGCCGGGACCGTCAGGTCGCCGGCGTCCGATCGCGCGGAACGGTGTCGCACGGCGACGGGCGCCGGCATCCGATCAGGACACCGACGCCCGCACCGGCGAACCGTACTGCTCAGCCGATGGTCTCCCGTTCCCGCCAGGCGGTACGCAGGGAGGTTCGGCCGTTGGTGCGCAGCAGCGACCCCTCGTACACCCGGGCCCCGGCGACCACGAACGCGCCGGCGGCGAGCAGCAGGATGACCAGCGAGACGATCGGTTCCCAACCGGCCGCGTCACCGGTGAACAGTCGCAGCGGCATGGCCGTGGGCGACGAGAACGGCAGGTAGGACAGCACCCGCATCGCGGTGTCGTTGTCGTTCAGGAAGATCACCGCGAAGAACGGCAGCATCACGGCGAACTGCACCGGTGTCGACACGGCGGCGATGTCCTCCTGCCGGTTGGCCAGCGCGCCGGCCGCCGCCCACATCGCGGCGAGCAGCACGAAGCCGAGCAGGAAGAACGGCACGAACCAGCCGATCGCCGGGGCGAGCAGGGTGAGCAGGCCCCCGCTGTCACCCATCTGCAGCCCGATCACCGCCACCACCGCGATCAAGGCGATCTGCGCGAACGCCAGGATCGCGCCGGCCACCACCTTGCCGGCCAGCAGGGCCCGGACCGGCACGGCGGCCACCAGGATCTCCACGATCCGGGTCTGCTTCTCCTCGGTGACGCTCTGCGCGATCTGCAGGCCGAAGGTCTGCGAGGTGATGAAGAAGACGAACGCGAAGACGAACGGCACCAGGAACGCCACCACGGGGTTGACCGCGTCCGGGTCGAGCAGGCGTACGGTCGGCTGGCTGCTCAGGGCCCGCACCACGTCGTCGGGGGCCTCGTCCATGGCCACGACGGCGGGTCCGCCGACCACCGCTGCGTCCACGTCGCCGTCGCGGACGGCCCGCTCGGCGGCCCGGTCGTCGGGGACGACCTGGACCTCCAGCCCGGCGGCGCGCAGCGGCGCGGCCACGCTCTCGGTCGCCGCGACGGTGGACGGCCCGCCGGCGAGCAACGGCGGCAGGATGGTGCCGGCCGCCGCGATCAGCAGGAAGAAGAGGGTGCCGAACAGGAAGGTGCGGTCGCGGAGCTTGACGCGGATCTCGCGTTCGGCGACCAGCCGGGTGGCCTGGGTGACGTTCACTGGGTGACCTCTCGGAAGATCTCGGTGAGCGAGGGGCTGACCGGGCGGAAGGCGCGGACCGGGCCGCGGGCCAGAGCCGCCTGGAGGACGGGCTGCTCGTCGGCGCCGGCCGGCAGGTCGAAGACCACCCGGGGGCCGTCCAGCTCGACCACTGTCACCCCGGGGTGGTCGCGTACCCAACCGGCGTCGGCGGCGACCACCAGCTCGTAGCGGGGCACCGTGTACGAGTCGCGCAGCTGCTGCCGGCTGCCGGCGGCCCGGATCACCCCGTCCCCGATGATCACCAGGTCGTCGCAGAGGCGCTCCACGACGTCGAGCTGGTGACTGGAGAAGAGCACGGGCGCGCCGGCCGACGCCCGTTCCCGCAGCACGGCGACGACGGTGTCGACGGCCAGCGGGTCGAGCCCGGAGAACGGCTCGTCGAGCACCAGCACCTCGGGGTCGTGCACCAGCGCGGCGGCGATCTGCGCGCGTTGCTGGTTGCCCAGCGACAGCGTCTCCAGCAGGTCGTTTCCGCGTTCACCGAGCCCGACCCGCTCCAGCAGGGCGTCGGTGGCACGGCGTGCCGCGGCGGCGTCCAGGCCGTGCAGCCGGCCCAGGTAGGCGACCTGCTCCCGGGTGGTCATCTTCGGGTAGAGGCCGCGCTCCTCCGGCATGTACCCGAAGCGTCGGCGGTCCTGCCGGGTCAGCGCCGTGCCACCCCAACTGACCTCGCCCGCGTCGGCGGAGAGCACCCCCAGGATGATCCGCATGGTGGTGGTCTTGCCGGCGCCGTTGGCGCCCACGAAGCCGGTCATCCGCCCGGCAGCCACCTCGAAGGACACGTTGTTGAGCACCTGCCGGTCGCCGAAGCTGCGGTCGACGCCGTCGAGGCGAAGCGTTCTGGTCACGCGCTGATGCTAGATCGAGTACGCCGTTGCGCCGTCCGCCCGGCGGCGGAGCGGGCGGGTCCGCCGGGCGGTGGACGCCGGTCACCCGCCGGGGCGGACCACCCCGTTCTCGTACGCGAAGACCACTGCCTGCACCCGGTCACGCAGGCCGAGTTTGGCCAGCACCCGACTCACGTGCGTCTTCACCGTCGCCTCGCCCAGGTGGATGGTCGTGGCGATCTCGGCGTTGCTCGACCCGGCGGCGAGCAGCATCAGCACCTCCCGCTCGCGCGGGGTCAGCTCGGCCAACGCGGCCTCGGCGTCCGGGCCCCGGTGGGCGGTGCCTGTCGGGTCGCCGGGTCGGGCGAAGGTGGAGATCACCCGGCGGGTGATCTCCGGAGCGAGCAGACCGTCGCCCCTGGCCAGCACCCGGATCGCCTCGACCAGCTCCTCCGGCGTGCCGTTCTTGAGCAGGAAGCCGCTGGCCCCGGCCCGCAGCGCGGCGAAGAGATAGTCGTCGCGGTCGAAGGTCGTGAGGATCAGCACGGCCGGCCCACCGGGCCCGTCGGCGGTGATCTGCCGGGTGGCCTCCAGGCCGTCCATCCCGGGCATCTCCACATCCATGAGTACGACGTCCGGGCGGGTGGCCCGGGCCATCGCGACGGCCCGTTCGCCGTCGGCGGCCTCACCGACCACCTCGATGTCGTCCTCCACCTCCAGGATGACCCGGAAGCCGGTACGGACCAGGTGCTGGTCGTCGGCGAGCAGGACCCGGACCGTCGGGCCGGTGTCCGGTGTGTGGTGTGCCGCCGCGCTCATGCCGACGGCCCCGCGCCGGCTGCCGCCTGCTGCCTGTCGCTCGGCCTCGGCTGCGGGCTGATCGGGGCCGCCAGGGGGAAGCGGGCGCGTACCCGCCAACCGCCGCCGGCCCGCGGCCCGGCCTCCAGGTCGCCGTCGTGGGCGCCGACCCGTTCGCGCATCCCGATCAGTCCCAACCCGACGCTGTCGGCCCGGCCGCCGCCCCGTCCGTCGTCGGTCACGTCGACCTCCACCTCGCGGGCCAGGTAGCGGACCCGCACGTCCAACAGGTTCGCTCCGGCGTGCTTCAGGGTGTTGGTCACCGCCTCC
>NZ_JAGPXZ010000464.1:0-4958 GCF_018070305.1 Micromonospora sp. M51
ATTTCCCCCCAACCGGCGACGACCGCCGGAACCCTCCCCTGGGCACGCGCGCTGCTTTCCCGTTGGCGCAGGCGCAAACCCGCAGGCGGGCGGGGTGCGGGGGGTCAGCGGGGGCGGGGTGCGGGGTTCGGGCTGGCAAGGGGGGTCACGGGCTGCCAGTTCAGCGGGGAGGAAAGGACCATCGTGCTCGACGGTTGGCCGTACGGGGCGAGACGGTCGATGACCCCCTCGAACGCGCCGATCGAGCCGGCCGCGACCTTCAGCACGCTGCACGCGTCCCCGGTGATCCGGTGGATCTCCAGGATCTCCGGCCAGCCGGCCACCGCCGGGTCGTGCAGGATGCACCGCGTTCCGTAACAGGACATCCGGATCAACGCGACCACTGTTCGGCCGGCGCGGGTCAGGTCGACATGGGCGTGGTAGCCGGTGATGACCCCGGACTCCTCCAGCCGGCGGACCCGCTCCGCTACCGACGGCGGCGACAGGTGCACCCGCCGGGACAACTCGCTGAAGGAGAGCCGCGCGTCGGCCTGCAACTCGCGCAGCAGCGCCCAGTCCATGTCGTCCACGCTCAGACCTTACTTTCGTGAACCGACTTCGCCTAGTTGCCTTTGGTTTGCCAGGAGAAGGCGGCGAGAGCCGTTGATTCGGCATTCCGCAGGCCGATCCGACCGCGAGATCATGGCGTCGGCTAGTCCGGGGGAGGGAGACGAGATGGTGGATCAGACGGAGCGGCGGGCGACGAACCGCCGTGCCACGGTGCAGCCGGTGACCCCCGGGCAGCGTGCCGCGCAGGCGGAGCGGACCGGTGGCGAGCCGACGTTGGAGTTCGCCGACATGGTGCCGTACGACGCGTACGTGCAGGCCAGCGCCCTGCACAAGATGCAGCACCCGCTCAGCGACGACCCCGGCGAAATGTCCTTCCTGATGGTCAGCCAGATCATGGAGCTGTACTTCGGGCTGACCTGCCACGAGTTGCGGGAGACCCAGCGGCTGATCCGCGTCGACCAGGTCTGGGAGGCGTTGGCCCCGCTGGGCCGAGCCAAGCTGCACCTTGAGGGGCTCAACGCCGCCTGGCAGGGCCTGCGCTGGATGAGCCCGGCCGACTTCAACCGGTTCCGCAACCTGCTCGGCGAAGCCTCCGGCTTCCAGTCGGCGATGTACCGGCAGCTGGAGTTCCTGCTCGGGTTGCGCGACCCGACGCTGATCCGCCCGTTCCGCCGGCAGGCCGAGGTGCACGCCGCGCTGAGCGCCGCGCTGGCCACCCCCAGCCTCTGGGACGACGTGCTCGCCCTGCTCGCCCGCCGCGGCTTCGACCTCCCCGCCGACCTGCTCGACCGGGACGTGGCCGTCGAGCACGACCCGCAGCCCTCGGTCGAGGCGGCCTGGGTGCGGATCTACGACGACGCCGGCCCGGACAACCACCTGCGGCTGCTCGGTGAGGCGCTGAGCGCGGTCGCCGAGGAGTTCGGCGACTGGCGCTGGAATCACGTCAAGGCGGTGCAGCGGACAATGGGCGCCAAGGTCGGCAGCGGAGGCTCCGCCGGCCTGGCGTGGTTGCAACGCAGCATGGCCCGGGTGGTCTTCCCGGAGCTGTGGTCGGCCCGCACCGCGATGTGACCGGAGAGCGAGACATGCACACCTCAGAACAAGAAGCGCATCGCCGCGACGAGGCCGACCCCGGCCACCGGCACCTGTTCCACGTGCCGCCGGCCGACGGGGGCGAGCACCCCGAGTCGGCGTACCTGGCCGGCAACTCACTCGGCCTGCAACCTCGGGCCACCCGCGACGAACTCCTGGCCGACCTGGACGCGTGGGGGCGGCTCGGCGTGGAGGGGCACCTGGAGGCGGAGCGCGCCTGGCTGCCGTACCACGAGTTGTTGACCGGGCCGGCCGCCCGACTGGTCGGCGCCCGCCCGGCGGAGGCCGTGGTGATGAACTCGCTCACCGTCAACCTGCACCTGCTGATGGTGAGTTTCTACCGCCCGGCCGGCGCGCGCACCCGCATCGTCATCGAGGACGCGGCCTTCCCCTCGGACAGCTACGCGGTGCGCAGCCAGGCCCGGTTCCACGGCCTGGACCCGGACGACACAGTGGTCCGGTTGCGTCCCCGCGACGGTGAGGACGCCCTGCGCACCGAGGATGTGACCGACTACCTGGCCGCCGAGGGTGACCGGGTGGCGCTGGTGCTGCTCGGCGGCGTCAACTACCTCACCGGCGAGCTGCTGGACATCCCGGCGATCACCGCTGCCGGCCGGGCCGCCGGCGCGGTGGTCGGTTGGGACCTGGCCCACGCCGTCGGGAACGTGCCGCTGGCCCTGCACGACTGGGATGTCGACTTCGCCGCGTGGTGCTCCTACAAGTACCTGAACTCCGGCCCGGGTGCCCTGGCCGGTGTCTTCGTGCACGAGCGGCACCTCGGCGACGACAGCCTGCCCCGTTTCGAGGGGTGGTGGAGCACCGCATCGGCGACCCGGTTCGAGATGACGCCGGTGTCCCGGCCACCGGCCACTGTGGAGGCCTGGCAGATCTCCAACCCGCCGATCTTCGCGATGGGTCCGGTGCGTACCTCGCTGGAGCTGTTCGACACGGTGGGGATGACCGCGCTGCGCGCGCGCAGCCAGCGCCTCACCGGCTGGCTGGAGTCGTTGCTCGACCAGGTGACCGTCGGCCGGCCGCTGCGGGTGGTCACCCCGCGCGACCCGGCCCGCCGGGGCTGCCAGCTCTCCGTGCGCATCGGTTCCGGCAGCGCCGCCGAGCTGACCAAACGCCTCCGGTACGAACACGGGGTCATCGCCGACGCCCGCGAACCTGACGTCGTCCGGTTCGCCCCGGTGCCGCTGTACTCCACGTACCTGGACTGTTGGCGGGCCGCGTCCGCGCTGGCCGCGACGGTCGGGCGGGTGAACCCGTGACCGCGCGGCGCGACGAGATCGCGATCATCGGTGCCGGCCTGGCCGGCTGTCTGGCGGCCTGCTTCCTGGCCCGGCGGGGCTACCCGGTGGCCCTCTACGAGCGCCGCCCCGACCCGCGGGCCGGCGTCGCCGAGCGGGGCCGCTCGATCAACCTGGCGCTCTCCGAGCGCGGCCTTGACGCGTTGCGCCGGATCGGGCTGGCCGAGCAGGTGATGACCGACGCGCTGCCGATGCGCGGCCGGATGATCCACCCGGTCGAGGGTGAGCAGCAGTTCCAGTCCTACAGCGCGGCCGGCGACCGGGCGATCAACTCGATCAGCCGGGGCGCGCTGAACAACGCCCTGCTGGACGAGGCCGCCGCGCTGCCCGGGGTACGGGTCGTCTTCGACCACCGCCTCGTCGGGCTCGACCCGACCGACGGCGCGCTGAGCTTCGAGACCCCGCAGGGCCCGGTCGCGGCCAAGGCGTCGGTCGTGCTGGGTGCCGACGGCGCCGGCTCCGCGGTGCGCGGGCAACTGCTGGCGTACGGGCTGCTCGACGAGAGCGTGGACTTCCTCGACTACGGCTACAAGGAGCTGACGATCCCGCCGCTGGGCGGGGACTTCGCCCTGGACCCGGACGCGTTGCACATCTGGCCGCGTGGCACCTCGATGATGATCGCCCTGCCGAACCCGGACCGCTCCTTCACCTGCACGCTGTTCTGGCCCAACGACGGTGCCGGCAGCTTCGCCTCGCTGACCGGCCCGGCGGAGATCGAACGGCACTTCACCGAGCACTATCCGGACGTGGTCCCGCTGGCCCCGAACCTGGTCGACGACTACCAGCACAACCCGGTGGGCGTGCTCGGCACGGTGCGCTGCACCCCCTGGCAGGTCAGCGGCACTGTCGGCCTGCTCGGCGACGCGGCGCACGCCATCGTGCCGTTCTACGGCCAGGGCGCCAACTGCGCGTTCGAGGACGTGGTGGAGCTGGACCGCTGCCTGGACGAGTGCGCCGACGACTGGTTGGCGGCGTTGCCGCTGTTCCAGCGGCGCCGGCAGGAGAACGCCGAGGCGATCGCGACGATGGCGCTCACCAACTTCGTGGAGATGCGGGACAAGGTCGCCTCCCCGGTCTTCCAGGCCCGGCGGCGGGTGGAGCACGCACTGGAACGGGCCCTGCCCGGCCGGTACGTTTCCCAGTACGAGCTGGTGTCGTTCTCCACCACCCCGTACGCCGAGGTGCGCCGCCGGGTGCGCCGACAGCACCGGGTGCTCGGGGCGGTCGCCGGCGGGGCCGCGCTGCTGCTGGTCGGCGCGATCGGTGCGGCACTGAGCCGAGGGAGGCGCGCATGACCGGCACCTGGGATCCGCGACTGATGGCCGGCCACGCGCCGAGTGGCCCGCACCGGTTGCGCAACTTCGTCGCCGGTGAGTTCGTCGACGGCGCGACGACGTTCGCCAAGGCCAGCCCGGTCACCGGGGAGCAGGTCTTCGAGGTCGACGAGGCATCGGAGTCCACCGTGGACGACGCGGTGGTCGCCGCTCGGGCCGCGCTGCGCGGGCCGTGGGGTCGGATGGGGGAGCGGGAGCGCGCCGAGGTGCTGCGCCGCGTCGCCGACGAGTTGGAGCGCCGCTTCGACGATCTGGTCACCGCCGAGGTCGCCGACACCGGCAAGTCCATCGCCCAGGCCCGTACGTTGGACATTCCGCGCGGTGCGGCGAACTTCCGGGCGTTCGCGGAGATCGTGGCGACCGCACCCACCGAGTCGTTCACCACTGTCACCCCGACCGGCGGCCGGGCGCTCAACTACGCGCTGCGCAAGCCGGTCGGTGTGGTAGCTGTCATCGTGCCGTGGAACCTGCCGCTGCTGCTGCTCACCTGGAAGGTGGCTCCGGCGCTGGCCTGCGGCAACGCGGTGGTGGTCAAGCCCAGCGAGGAGACTCCCGCCTCGGCGACGCTGCTCGCCGAGGTGATGGCGGCGGCCGGGGTGCCGGCCGGGGTGTTCAACCTGGTGCACGGCTTCGGGCCGGGTTCGGCCGGTGAACATCTCACCCGCCACCC
>NZ_JAGPXZ010000465.1:0-4954 GCF_018070305.1 Micromonospora sp. M51
GCCCGGCGGGACTCACCCGGGGCCAGGTCGTTGCCACGCGGCAGGGCGCAGGTGCGGACCAACAGCCCTTCCTCCACGCCGTCGGATTCGCAGCGTGACTCCGCACCCCCGGAGAATGAGCCCGCCACCGCCTCCCGGATCTGGAAGTAGAAGCCCTGGGTGCTGTCGCTGTTGTTGGTGATCGTCACCCGAAGGCTGCCCCGGTAGCCGCGTTCGGTCGGTTCGAGCACCAGCCGGCTCAGCGAGAAGGTGGGCGCATCCGCCGCGGCCGGTGCGGCCGTGGCCGGTACGGCCCAGCCGATCGTCGCGGTCAGGCCGAGCAGTGCGGCGGTGAGCAGGGTCCCCGTTTTTCGGTACATGTATCTGGTCCTCCAAGGTCGACGCCCGGCGAGGGGACCTGCCGCCGCCCGTGGCGACGACACGATCGACGGACGTAACCGTGGAATCCGGGCCCCCGCTCCGTGACCCAGACAGCATCATCGATGGCCGGGTCGTTCGCCACCCCGTTATGGACCCGCCGCACTAGCCTGCGCAGTATGAGCAGCTCAGCTGACCAGCGCTCCGCCCACATCGTCGACGTGCTCACCGAGGAGTTCGGCGCGTCGATGGCGATCGACCCGGCCGCCTTCCGCCGCAAGTTCCGCAAGATGGCGGCTTCGCCGTTCGCGTTCTACCGGGGCAGCGCCGCGCTGTTCTACGCCGACCAGCTCGGCGACTTCGCCGATGACAGGTATCTCGACGAGCGGACCAGCCGGGTGTGGATCCACGGTGACCTGCACGCGGAGAACTTCGGCACCTACATGAACGCCTCCGGGCAGCTGGTGTTCAACGTCAACGACTTCGACGAGGCGTACGTCGGGCCGTTCACCTGGGACCTGCGCCGGCTGGCGGCCAGCGTGGCGCTGCTCGGCTACGGCAAGGCGCTCTCCGACACCGCGATCGGGGAGTTGGTGGCCGGCTTCGCCAGGTCGTACCTGACCGAACTGCGGGCCATCGCCGCCGGCGGTGACGACGCGATCGGTTCGATCACGCTGGACAACGCCGACGGGGTGCTGCGCCGGGTGCTGCAGCGGGCCCGGCTCAACACCCGCGTCGACCTGCTCGCCGCGCAGACCACCATCGACAACTACGAGCGACGCTTCTCCATCGGCGACGGGGTCTTCGAGATCGACGCCGCCACCCGGGACCTGGTCAGCGCCGCCTTCCACGACTATTTGGGCACCCTGCCGGCCGCCTCGACGCAGCTCCGCCCGGTGGCGGCCCGGATCAAGGACGTGGTGCTGCGCAAGGGGGTGGGCATCGGCTCGGCCGGGCTGCCGTCGTACAACCTGCTGCTGGAGGGGCACACCCAGGCGCTGGAGAACGACGTCGTCATCTACATGAAGCAGGCGCAGGTCCCGGCCGTGGCGCGGTACGTCACCGACGAGTCGGTCCGCGGCTACTTCCAGCACCAGGGGCACCGGACCGCCGAGTCGCAGCGGGCGTTGCAGGCGCACGCCGACCCGTGGTTGGGCTTCACCGAGCTGAACGGGGCCGGTCAGCTCGTCGCCGAGGTCTCCCCGTACGCCGCCGACCTGGACTGGTCGGACGTGAACGAGCCGGAGGAACTGACCGGGGTGCTCGTCGACCTGGGTCGGGCGGTGGCCCGGATGCACTCGGTGGCCGACGACGAGTCCAGCCACGACCTGGTGGACTACTCCACCGAGGAGGCCATCGTCGCGGCGGTGGACGCCGACGAGGCGGGCTTCGTCGACCACCTGGTGGACTTCGCGCACGCGTACGGGGTGCGTGCCCGCCAGGACCACCAGCTCTTCGTCGACCTGTTCCGCAACGGGCGCCTGCCGGGCATCTGATCGGGCGCGGCGTCGCTCAGGAGGCGAACTCCAGCACCACCTTGATGTCGTCCGGCCCGGGGGTGTACGCGTCGGCGTACCGGTTCACCGGCACCCGCCTGGTGATCAGTGACTCGAGCCAGACCTGGTCGGCGCGGGCGAGCGCCTGCGCGGCCATGTTCCAGTGCCGCCGGTTCGCGTTCACCGAGCCGAACACCACGTTGTTCTCCAGCACCAGGGACCGGTTGAGCGCCCCGGCGTCGAAGTCGATGATCCGACCACCGCTGGACACCCCGGCCAGGCAGACGATTCCGGTCGGGCCCGCCTTGCACATGACGTCGAGCACCACTGTGGGCGCGCCGGTGCACTCGATCACCACGTCCGGTTCGAAGGGCAGGTCGTTGACCGGCACCGCGTGGTAGGTGGCGCCGAGCCCGGCGACCAGCTCCGGCTTCGGCCCATCGGTGGCCCGGTCCAGCACGTGCACGGCGAGCCCACGTTGGGTGCCGAGCAACGCGGCCAGCAACCCGATCGGCCCGGCCCCGGTGACCAGGACGGTCTGCGGCTGCCACTCGGCCCGGTGCCCGATCCGCTCGATGTGGTCCCACGCCTTCGCCACCACACTTGTCGGCTCCAGCAGCACCCCGACCTGGGCCAGCGCCGGGTCGAGCTTGACCGCGAACTGGGGTTCGATCCGCCACCTGTCGCGGGCGAACCCGGGTAGCGCCTTGATGCCGTGCTCGGTGTACCGGCCGTTGCGACACATGTCCCACTCGCCGACCGCGCAGTTCGGGCAGGGCACCGGGTCGGGATGCCGGACGATCCCGGCCACCAGGTCGCCGGGTTGCACGGTTCCGCTCGGGTCCTCGATCACCCGTCCCAGTGACTCGTGCCCGATGATCAGGCGGTCCGCGCCCGGCGGCGCATCGCCGTACTCCCCGGCGATGATCTCGTGGTCGGTGCCGCAGATCCCCACCGCCAGCGCCTCCACGAGGACAGCGCCCTCCTCGGCAGGCGGTTCCGGCTGATCCTCGACGAGGCTCAGCGAGTTGGCGACCCCGGGTCTCACCGTCACAGCGCGCACGCCCTCATCTTTCCCCGCCGGGACGTGCACCGCGTCCAAAGCCGCGAGATCGGCTGGCGTCGGCGGCGGGCAGGTGCGGGCCCGGCCGGCACTAGGATCAGCGGCATGACTCCCGAAGAGGTCGGCGCTCGACTGGTCGCGCTGCTCGCGCCGGTCGCGGTGACCCCGTCGGTCTCCGGCGGGCAACGGTTCGCCCGGGCCACCGTCGACGTACCTCCGGCGAGCTGGCTGGCCGCGGTGTCCGCCGCCCGTGACGACACTGAACTGGCCTGCGACTTCTTCGACTGGCTCTCCGCCGTCGACGAGTTGGCCGACGGCTTCGACGTGGTGGCGCACCTCTGGTCGAGCCGACTGCGCCACGGGGTGCTGCTGCGTACCCGGGTGCCGCGCGACGCACCGACCGTCGACTCGGTGGTCGACGTCTACCCCGGTGCCGCCTGGCACGAGCGGGAGACGCACGAGATGTTCGGCATCGACTTCGCGGGCCACGGGGAGTTGCTGCCGCTGCTGTTGCCCCCGGAGTTCGAGGGGCATCCGCTGCGTAAGGAGTTCGTGCTCGCTTCCCGGGTGGCGAAACCGTGGCCGGGTGCGAAGGAACCGGGCGAGTCCGAGGCCGGCGGAGGACGCCGACCGATCCGTCCGCCGGGCGTTCCCGCTCCGGGCGAGTGGGGGCCCACGCCCACCCCGGCTGGCGCCGGTGGTGTGGGGGAGGGCCCGCGTGGCGGCACCCCGGCCAGACCGGCCGGTGAGCGCCCGGCCCGGCCCGCCCCGGGGGCCCGTCCGGCGCGTACTCCCCGGCCTGCCGGCACCGCCGACGCCCCGGCTCCCGCCGACCGCAGCGACCACGACGGGGGTACGCCCTGATGCCGCTCTGGGTGGAGTTGGTGCTCCGGATCGGCGGCGTGGTGGTCGCGTTCCTCACCCTGCCGTTGCTCGTCGGCCAGGCCGAGCACAAGGTGATGGCGCACATGCAGGGCCGGCTCGGCCCGATGTACGCGGGCGGCTTCCACGGTTGGGCGCAGCTCGTGGCCGACGGGGTCAAGTTCGTGCAGAAGGAGGACATCACGCCGCGCGAGGCGGACCGGGCGGTGTTCCGGCTGGCGCCGGCGGTGGCCCTGGTGCCCTACCTGCTCGTGTTGCTGGTCATTCCGCTCGGCCCGGACGACCTGGTCGGGCAACCGTTGGACATCGGCCTCTTCTTCGTGCTGGCGGTGGTCGGCGTCGGTGTGGTGGCGGTGCTGATGTCGGCGTGGGCGTCGGCCAACAAGTACAGCCTGCTCGGCGGCCTGCGCGGGGCGGCCCAGTTGCTCGGTTACGAGCTGCCGCTGGTGCTGGCCGCCGCGTCGGTGGCGATGGCCGCCGGCACGCTCAGCCTGTCGGGAATCGTCGAGGCCTGGCAGCCGTGGTGGCTGCTCTGGCAGGCACCCGCGATGATCATTTTCTTCGTCGCCGGGCTGGCCGAGATCCGTCGGCCGCCGTTCGACATGCCGGTGGCCGACTCGGAGCTGGTATTCGGCTACATGACCGAGTACACCGGTCTGCGGTTCGCGTTCTTCCTGCTCGCCGAGTACGTCGGCATCGTGGTGATCGCCGCGCTGACCACTGTGCTGTTCCTGGGCGGTTGGCAGGGCCCGTTCGCCGATGACCAACTCGGCTGGCTCTGGACGCTACTCAAGATCTTCGCGGTCTCCTTCGTGATCATCTGGCTCCGGGTGTCCTACCCCCGGCTCCGCGAGGACCAGCTGCAACGCCTCTGCTGGCTGGTGCTGGTCCCCGCGTCCCTGGCTCAGCTGGTCCTCACGGCGGCCGTCCGCATCGCCCTCTGACCTAGCGCGGCAGTGCCTGGTCTCCGCGCGGCACTGCCCGGCCCTCGCGCGCCGGGTGATCGCGCTCGATCCTGGTTGCAGTGGTGTCGGTCGGCGCGGACAACCACTACAACAGTGATCGAGCGCGATCATCCGGCGCGAGTCGGGCCGGATCGCTCGACGCGGCGCTCTGAGGTGGTCCCGAGAGCCGCTTTCGAGCTGATGTCGTAGAC
>NZ_JAGPXZ010000466.1:0-4949 GCF_018070305.1 Micromonospora sp. M51
TTCGGCCGGGGGCCGGGTTGTGGCTGCCGGTCGTGGACGGCCGTCCACGACCCCGCTGGCCGGACAGCGCCGGTTCCCGCTCGACGACCACGCCGCGGGCGATGAGGTCGCCGATGATGTCGAACAGGGTGGTGCGGGACAGCCCGGTCAGCCGGATGAGGTCGGCCCGACTGAGCGGGCCGGCGCTGCGGAGCTGGGCCAGCAGCGCCTCCGTGTGCGCCAGCCGCACACGTTGCATGGCATCCGGACGTTCGATCACGGCACCATCATGACCGACGCCTGCTCCCGGGTGTCGTCGCGGCATCCTACGGCGCGGTGGCCGGCGCCGCCACCGGGGCGGCGCCGGCCCGCGGTCAGCTGGCGCGGACGGTGACGGTCAGCGCCGCCTGGACCGGGGCCAGCCCGGCCGAGCGCACCGACAACGTCCCGGTGTACGTCCCCGTCGAACCGAACGTGCGCCGGGACACGACGGTGAACGCGCTGTTGATCTGCATCGCCGGGATGCTCGGCTCGCGCGTCGCGGTCGGCGTCAACGCCTCCACCCGTCCGTCACTCCAGGTGACGGTGGCGGTCAGGTCGGTGCTGCGCAGCCCGGGGGCGGTGACCGTCCAGGTGGCGCCGACCGGTGCGCCGACGACGGCGGCGGCGGACCGGCCGAGCGCCTGTTTGCGCCACGCCACGTCGGCGGTGGGGAAGAAGTTGACGCCCTCGACCGTCAACCGTCCGCCGGCCACCGACAGCCGGGTGGTGAAGTCGGCGTAGTCGCGCTGCGTCTGCGGCGTCCACCCCACCTCGGCGGTGGCGATCAGGCGCGGGAAGCTGTAGTACTGCGCCTGGCCGATCCGGCGGATGAACTCGCCCCACAGGGCCGACTCGACCCCGAGCACGCTGGTCTCGGCGATGTTGGGGATGAAGGTGCCCGGGTCCCAGTTGTAGTGCCGGTCCAGTCCGCACGGTCCGCCGCAGGCCCACGAGCCGCCGAGCGGTTGGCGGGCATCCTGCTTCTGCGGCACGTACGTGTGGGCGGCGGGGGAGAGGACGACCCGGGCGCCACGGCCGGTCACCGCGTTGCTCACCGCCGTGCGGTCACCGTTCCAGTACTGCACCACAGCGTTGTCGCGGGGCAGCGCCGTGCCGGCGTACTCGTTCCAGCCGACCACTGTCTTGCCGAGCGACGCGACGGTAGCGGTGAAGGCGTCGACCATCGCGGTGTAGTTCGCGTGGCTGGTCACGTGCGCCTCGTCGCCGCCGATGTGCAGGTACGGCCCCGGCGTCATGGCGGCGATCTGGGTCAGCACCTGCGTGACGAACTCGTACGTCGTCGCGCTGGCCGAGTCGAGCGTCGAGTAGCCGACGTTGCCGGTGCCGTTGGCCGGTGCGGTCTGCTGGCCGGGTGCCGGCTTGGGCTGGGCGCCGGCCGTGTTGAGCTGGGGGATGGCGTGCAGTGCCGCGTTGGTGTGCCCCGGCATGTCGATCTCCGGGATGACCGTCATGCCGTTCAGGCCGGCGTAGCGCACGATCTCGGCGTAGTCGGCCCTGGTGTAGAAGCCGGTGACGCCCAGTTCGGTGCCCATCAGTTGACCGCTGTCGTTGTAGGTCATGGCGGTGCGCCCGCTGACCGAGGTGAGCCGGCCGTAGTCGATGCCCGCCGGGTTGCTGGTCGGGTTGTCGATGGCGATCCGCCAGCCCTGGTCGTCGGTCAGGTGCAGGTGCAGACGATTGATCTTGTATTGCGCCGCGCTGTCGATGTACGCCTTGACCTCGTTCATCGGGTAGAAGCTGCGGGCGACGTCGAGCATCATCGCGCGGTGGGCGAAGCGTGGGTAGTCGGAGATCGTCACCGCCGGCACCGTCCACGCGGTGTTCACGACGGTGTCGGACTCCACCCACTGGGGCAGGAGTTGGCGCAGCGTCTGCACCCCGTTGAGCGCGCCGTTGGCCGTGTCGGCGCTGATCCGGACCGTGCCGGTGGTGACGACGAGCCGGTATCCCTCGGCGGCGTGCCCGACCGGACCCTTGCCGGCCCCCACCTCGACGACGATGGGCGCGGGCGCGGTGCTCTGGGTGACCACCGGCAGGGCGTACCCGGTGGCGGGGCGGAGCAGCCCGGCGAGGTAGGTGGCGGGCGCGGTGGCCTGCGATCCGACCGCGACGACCGGTGTGTTCGGGTTCAGTGTGTACGGCGTGCCGCCGTTCTCGGTGAGCGACACCGGTTTGGGCAGCAGGCCCAGTGAGGGTGCCGGCGGGGGCGCGGTGCTGTCCCAGATCTCGAACTCGGAGATCGAGTAGCCGTAGGCCGCCCACCGTTGGTGCCCCTGCATCCGTACGTAGGACACCGGCTGGGCCGAGTTCACAGCGATGACGTCCGTGCGGGGGCAGGTGTCGCGCTGCAGGCGGGTGACGGTGGTCCAGGCGGTGCCGTCGGCGGAGGTCTGCAGGGAGAAGTCACGGGCGCACGCGTTGGGCCAGGTCAGCACCACGTGGTCGACCCGGGTGGCGGACGCCAGCCGGACCTGGACCCAGTTGTCGTCCTGGTACTTCGACGACCAGCGGGTGTTGCGGTCGCCGTCGTTGACGCGCGTGGCGACGAAGTCGGCGCGGTCGAGTTCGACGCTCGACGCGGTGGCGGTGCCGGTGCGGGCCAGGTTCACCGGCGCGGCCATGGCCGGGCTGGCGGCCGTGAGCGGCGCGAGCAGCGACGCGGCGATCACCAGGGCGAGCTTCGCCGCGGTCAGGCGGCGTCTGGGTCCGGTGGTGTGGGGGGAGCGCGGAATCGACATGGGACTCCTCTGTCCGTCGCCCGGCTCGCCGGGGGACTGGTTGCTCGGGTACGCCGCAGTCTGCTGACGTCGCCCAATTTAGTCAATGTCCCGGACAATAAAACGGCGGCCGGTCCGGTCGGGGCCGGGCGTTGTCAGGTAGCCCGGTCACCCCTAGGCTGCCGGCCAGACATCTGACATCTTATGAACCGCCGCACCGCTCCCAGCTCGGGCTTTTTAGTCCGAAGGGTTGACATGAATAGTGTCGTCGCCAAAGATTCGCTTACCTTCAGCGCCGCCGACCGGAGAGGAGCCCCATGTCCGAGCTGGGCTACGGAGCACCACCGTGGCGATAGACGTGCAACCGTCCCCACCCCGAGGTCCGGAAACCACCACTGCGACGTCGCCGCCGCGCCGCGCCGTACCGCTGCTGGTGTGGAACGTGCTCGCCGTCGTACTGGGCGTCGGCATCTGGACCGTGCTGGCCCGGATCGGGGTCTCGGGCCTTCCCGGGCCGCAGGAGGTCGCCGTCCGCGCCGGTGAGCTGACCATGGACGGCACCCTGCTCGACGACAGCCTGGCCAGCCTGCGCCGGGTGCTCATCGGCTTCGCGCTCGGCAGCGCCCTGGCCATCCCGGTCGGCTTCCTCATGGGCTGGTACCGGACCGCGCGCGGCCTGATCGAGCCCTACGTGCAGTTCTTCCGCACCATCCCGCCGCTGGCCGTCATCCCGCTCGCCATCCTGCTCATGGGCATCGGGGAGACCCCGAAGATCTTCGTCATCTTCCTCGCCGCGTTCCTGTCCTGCGTCGTGTCGACGTTCCAGGGTGTGGTGAGCGTCGACAGCACCATGATCAACGCCGCCCGGGTGCTCGGCGCCAACGACGCCGTGGTGTTCCGCCGGGTCGTCGTCCCCGCGTCCACCCCGTTCATCCTGGTCGGCATGCGCGTCGGCCTCGGCGCGGCGTGGGCGACGCTGGTCGCCGCCGAGTTGATCGCCGCCCAGGAGGGCCTCGGCTACCGGATGCAGCAGGCACAGATCTACTACGACCTGCCGAGCATCTTCGTCGGCCTGATCACCATCGGCGTGCTCGGCCTGCTCATGGATCGGCTTCTGCTCGCCGCCGAGAAGCGCCTCACCGGATGGCAGGAACGCCGATGACCGAGAAGATCTCCTTCCGCGCCACCACCCGCACGTTCGAGGTGGGCGGCAAACCGTTCCACGCGCTGCGCGAGGTCGACCTGGACATCGCCGACCGCGAGTTCGTCACAGTGGTCGGCCCGTCCGGCTGCGGCAAGTCGACCCTGATGAACATCGCCGCCGGCCTGGTCGAGCCCACCAGCGGTGAGGTGCTCGTCGACTCACGACCGGTGCGGGGGCCCAGCCCGGAACGCGGCGTCATCTTCCAGCAGTACGCGCTGTTCCCCTGGCTGACGGTCCGCGAGAACGTCGAGTTCGGTCTCCGGATCGCCAAGGTCGGGCGGGCGCAACGGCGAGCACGGGCGCAGCACTTCATCGACCTGGTGGGTCTCGGCGACTTCGCCGACGCGCTGCCCCGGATGCTCTCCGGTGGCATGCGGCAGCGGTGCGCCATCGCCCGCGCGTACGCCGTCGACCCCGGCGTCCTGCTCATGGACGAACCCTTCGGCGCCCTCGACGCCCTCACCCGGGTGCAGATGCAGGACCAGTTGCTGGACACCTGGGGCACCGAGCGACGCACTGTCATGTTCATCACCCACGACGTCGACGAGGCCGTCTACCTCGCCAACCGGGTCGTCGTCATGGCCGCCCGTCCGGGTCGGGTGCACGAGGTCATCGACGTCGACCTGCCGTACCCGCGAACCGAAGCGGTCCGTCTCTCCCCGGAATTCTCCCGGATCCGCAATCGGGTCTGGCGCGCTGTCTACCACCAGACCCCTCAGGAAGGTGCATCCCGATGAGCCCTCTCTCCCGTCGCGCCCTGCTGACCGGCATCGCCGGTCTCGGCGCCACCGCGGCCCTTGCCGCCTGCGACGACGAAAAGTCCGGATCCGGCGGCTCCGCCAGCGAACCGGTGAAGCTCGGCTACATCGCCGACTTCACCGGCGCGAGCCTGATGGCGATCGCCGACGACAAGAAGCTGTGGGACAAGCACGGGCTCAAGCCGGACCTGAAGGTCTTCACCAACGGCCCCCTGCAGGTGCAGGCGC
>NZ_JAGPXZ010000467.1:0-4949 GCF_018070305.1 Micromonospora sp. M51
AGCGGCGGCGGGACCCGCTGGCGGCGGGCACGCTGGGTGGTGCTCGGCGCGGTGCTGGCGGTGGCCGGGGTGGCCACCGCGGCGACGCTCTACCTGACCCGGGACCGCTACCCGGACCTGGAGTTCGCCTCGCTGCGCGAACTGTCCCGGCTCTCGGCCGGCGCCGAACGTCCGACCGACATGTGGACGGCGGTGCTCGACGATCGGGCCTACCTCGCGTTCCCGCTGCCCGACGACCGGCTGGAGGTGGTGGCCGTCGACGCGGGCACCGGTCGCGAGGTGTGGCGCGAGCAGACCGACGTGCGCGCCGACGACTGGGAGGCGGTCATCGCCGTCCCCGGGGCGGTCGTGGTCCTCGCCGACGCGCCCGGCGACAGCACCCCCCGACCGATGGCCGTCCTCGACGGTCGGACCGGCGAGCAGCGCTGGCAGCGCGTTCTCCGTGGAGACGACGACGTCTACGTTGCCGACGACACGGCGGTGCTGGTCGACCGGGCTGCTGACGAACTGGTCGGCCTGCGCCTGACCGACGGCGCGACGAAGTGGACCCGAGCCAACCCCCGCGACCGGTACGCCGGTGGCCGTACCGTGGTCCGGCCGGTGGGCACCGACGCGGCGGCGGGCGGACCGGCCTTCCTCGACGGCACGCCCCGCGACCCGTGGACGGGCAAGGGGCGGCGACTCGTGCAGGTGGGCGCGGACCGGTCGGTGCGGCTGCTCGACATGGCATCCGGCGCGATGCTGCGCCAGTGGGGCAGCGTCGCCGACCTCGACGACCTGGTGGTCGCCCACGAGGACCGCCTGTACGTGGCCGCCAACGAGGGCGGCTACCAGCTGCTCGCCTACGACCTGGGTTCCGACGCCGAACCGGTGGTGCTGCACCGCTCCGGGAACGACGAGTACCGCCCGACGGAGCTGGTCGCCTGCGGTCCCCGACGGGCCTGCCTGGTGCAGGTGCCCAACAGTGACGCCACGCGCACCGAGGTGGTGGCGGCCACCGAGGGTGAGCGTGCGATCCAGTGGTCGGCGCCGGGCGTGACCGGCCTGGTCCCGTTGGGCGAGCAACTGCTCGCCCAACGGGAGTCCCCGGAGCCGAGCGTCACCATCTTCGACGCCGCCGGCAAGCCGGTGCTGCGGGACCGGGGCGGGGTGGCGGTCCGCCTCGACGAGGGCAACCTGCTGGTCTTCGCCAAGGCGCCCAGCGTGGTGGTGGCCAACCGGGTGCTGGCCGGCGTGTGGGCCGAGTCCGGGAAGGTCGACGAGTTGGGCGAGCTGCAGGACGTACGCAGCTCGTCCTGCTCGTGGAACACCCACCTGATCGCCTGTGGCGCGGAGAAGGACTTCGTGCTGTACCGCTTCACCACCGACTGACGTCAGCGCCCCACCGGCCGGCTCGTACGATGCTCCGGTGAATCTTCGAGGTACGGTCCGCGCCGATCGTCCGTTGGTGGTGCTCGCCGTCGGGGAGGAGGCCCGCTACCTGCCGCCCGAGCTGCCGGTCCTGCTCACCGGCATGGGCAAGGTGAACGCCGCCAGCGCGGTGGCCGCGGTGCTGGCCGCCGGGCCGCGCCCGGCCCTGCTGCTCAACCTGGGTACGGCCGGGGCGTTGCGTCCCGGGTTGGCCGGCATCCACGAGATCGCCACCGTCCTCCAGCACGACCTGGACACCGAGCTGCTGCGCACACTCACCGGCGAGACGTACGGGGCGCCGCTGTCGCTGGCCGCCGAGGGCGCGGTGCTGGCCACCGGTGACACCTTCGTGGCCGACGACGAGCAGCGGGACCGGTTGGCGCAGCGCGCCGACCTGGTCGACATGGAGGGGTACGCGGTGGCCTGGGCCGCCGCGCAGGCCGGTGTGCCGTGCCGGCTGGTCAAGCAGGTCAGCGACGAGGCGGGGGAGGGCGCGGCCCGGACCTGGCAGGAGTCGGTGGACGCGTGCGCCCGCGACCTCGCCGAGTGGGCCGCTCGACACGTCGGCTGAGCGTGCCGGGTCAGTCGTCGGGTTGCCGCACCCGCAGGCCCGGCGTGGTCTCCCGGGCGGCTCCGGGCAGCAGGATGTGCGCCGCCAGCCCGAGCGCGACGCTCGTGGTGACCAGCAGCGGTGGCCAGCGGCCGGCCCACGGCAGCGTCAGCAGCGGCAGGATGAGGCAGAGCATTCGCCGCCACGGCACGAGCATGGACACCAGCAGGGTGAACAGGACGCGGCCGATCACGAACAGGGCCGGGCCGCCCATGATCAGTAGCAGCCATCCCACCGGCGTCGTACCGGTCGGCCGGGCGACGACCAGGTCGAACGAGGCCGCCGTGCCGACCACCCCGGCCAGCATTACCAGATGGGTGTACGGCGCCACCCGCGCCGGGCGGCCCGCCCTCGCCCCGGCCTCCAGCAGTTCGCCGGCGCGAAAGACGTAGATCTGCCAGAGCAGCAGCATGACCGCGAACGCGCAGAACAGCGCGGCGACCCGGAGCCCGGTGAACTCTCCCCGACTCACCTGCAGGGTGGGCACCAGGATGATGTCGCCGAGGGCCAGGATGACGAACTGCTGGTACCGCTCGCCCAGATGAGCGGTGGTCCGCTCGTACTGGTCGAAGGGCACCCGGCCCAGCCCGGGCGTGGGGTAGCGGGCCGCCGCGGAGACCAGGTCGATCGCGATGGCGATGCTCCAGAGGGTCCAGTTCACCGTGTCGAACAGCGCGCCGGCGATCCAGAAGACGCCGGACACCAGGAACCAGAACAGGAACCGGGTGGCGCGGATCTCGGCCAACCGGTGCCGCTGTTGGTGCAGGCTGGTGATCAGGATGAAGCCGCGAATCACGTGCGTGCCGACGTACGCGACGGCGAAGACCAGCGCGTGCCCGCTGGCGATCTTGGGCAGCGACGCGCCCATCCCCACCGACCCGACCATGGCGACCATCAGGATGGCCTGGATGGGACGCTGCTGCGGGTCGTAGAACTCGGTGGTGGTGGCGGTGACCGACCAGGTCCACCAGATCGCGGTCAGCATCAGCAGGACCATCGTGGCGGTGGACCAGGTGTGGCGTTCCGCGAGCAGGGTCGAGGTCAGTGCGAGCGAGGCCACGAAGACCACGTCGAAGAGCAGCTCCAGCAGTGTGGCCCGGGTCGACCCGTCCGGACGGCGTACCAGCGCCCCGGTGCCTCCGGTGGTCATGCCGGGCCTCCCGCCGTTTCTTCCGAAAATTATCGGCGGTGTCGACACGGCTCGTCCCCGGATCGGCGATTCCCGCCGCTCACCGAGGGACGCCCGGAGGTTGGCACGGCGGACGCCCGCGCCCGGGACCTCGCCGAGGCGCCGGTGGGCACGTCGGTCGATGGCGCGCCGTCACTCGTCGGGCTTGCGCGTCCACAGGCCCGGTGTGGTCTCCCGTGCCGCTCCGGGAATCAGGATGTGACCGGCCAACCCGAGCGCCACGATCGAGGCCACCAGCAACGGCGGCCAGCCGCCGGCCCACGGCAGCACCAGCAGCGGCAGCAGTTGCCAGGCGACGCGCCGCCACGGCATGACCCACGACACCGCCATGGTGAACAGCACGCGACCGACCACGAACAGCGTCGGGCCGGTGATGATCAGCACGAGCCACGGCACCGGCGTCGTTCCGGTCGGCCTGCTGACGACCAGGTCGAACGTGGCGGCAGTGCTGACCACGCCGGCCAGCATGACCAGATGGGTGAACGGGGCCAACCGGGTGGCGCGGCTCCCCTTGGACCCGGCTGCCACCAACAACTCGCCGGCGCGGAAGACGTAGATCTGCCAGAGCAGCAGCATGACGGCGAAGGCGCAGAGCAGGGAGGCGAGCCGGAGGTGGTCGAGATGGCCCCGGCTGACCTGCAGCGTCGGCACCAGGATGATGTCGCCGAGGGCCAGGATGATGAACTGCTGGTACCGCTCGCCGAGGTGCTCGGTGGTCCGGCCGTACTGGGTGAGTGGCACCTTGCCCAGCCGGGGCGTGGGGTAGCGCGGGCCGCCCCGGCGACCAGGTCGATCGTTATGGCGATCCCCCAGAGCGCCCAGTTCGGAGTTTCTGACAGCGCGCCGGTGATCCAGAAGACGCTGGACACCGTGAACCAGAAGAGAAACCGGGTGGCCCGCTCCCTGGCCGTCTGGTGCCGCTGCCGGTGCAGGGCGGTGACCAGGATGATGCAGCGAATGACGTGCGTGCCGACGTACGAGGCCACGAAGAGCAGTTGGTGCCCGATGGTGACCATCGGCAGCGATGCCGCCATCGCCACCGACCCGACCATCGCAAGCATCAGGATGGCCTGGATCGGGCGTTGCTGCGGATCGTAGAACTCGGTGGTGGTCGCGGTGACCGACCACGTCCACCAGACGGCGGTCAGCATCAGCAGCAGCTTGGCGCCGCCGGCCCACGAGAGCTCTTCGGAAAACAGTTTCGACGTCAGGGCGAGGGCGGCCACGAAGACCACGTCGAAGAGCAGCTCCAGCAGTGTGGCCCGGGTCGACCCGTCCAGCCGGCGTACCAGCGTCGCATTCCCTTCGGTGGTCATGCCTGGCCTCCCGCCGCGTCTCCCGAGGATTATCGGTGCCCTGGCACGGGCCGTCCTCCGGATCGGTGATTCCCGCTGGTCGGGGAAGAGGGCGGGCGGAGCTTGCCACGGTGCGAGCGTCGCGCGATGCTGCACTGCATCCATCAATCTCGATCTCTTCGGAGGTTCGGATGCGTCGCTCCCCACTGGCCGCCCTCGCCCTGACCATCCTGCTGCTCCTCGCACCCGGCGCGGCGCAGGCCGCCGTCCCCGACCGGGCCGCCGCGCCCACCACCGACCCGGCGGCCCTGCTGAGCGGGGTACGCACCGCGGGCACCGCCTGGGGCCTCGACCCCGCCACCGGCCGGATGACCCTCACCGTCGACGACACCGTGACCCCCCGCGACCTGCGCGCACTGCGGACGGTGGCCGATCGGGCCGGCGC
>NZ_JAGPXZ010000468.1:0-4948 GCF_018070305.1 Micromonospora sp. M51
GTACAGACCGGGCTCGACGGTGAGCACGTAACCCTCGCCCAGCGCGCCGTCGCGGTAGGTCTCCTTGCGGGCGTTGGAGCAGTCGTGCACGTCGATGCCGAGCATGTGCCCGAAGCCGTGCAGTGTCCACCGGCGGTAGACGGTCGACTTCTCGTCCATCGCCTCGTCCACGCTCACCGGCAGCAGGCCCAGGTCGGACAGCCCTTCGGCGAGCACCCGCATGCAGGTCAGGTGGACGTCCTTGAACTTCACCCCGGGGCGGATGGCCTCGATGCCGGCCTGCTGCGAGGCGTACACGATGTCGTAGACCTGGCGTTGCAGGGCGGTGAACCGCCCGTTCACCGGGAGCACCCGGGTCACGTCGGCGGTGTAGAGGTTGCGGCCCTCGACACCCATGTCCATCAGCAGCAGGTCACCCGGTCGGGTGGCGCCGTGGTTGTGCACCCAGTGCAGGATGGTGGCGTGCTCGCCGGCACCGACGATCGAGCTGTACCCGACGTCGTTGCCGTCGTGGCGGGCCCGCAGCGCGAAGACACCCTCCAGCAGCCGCTCGGAGACCGCCCGGTCGGCCGGCAGGATCCGGGCCACGTCCTCGAAGCCGCGGACGGTGGCGTCGATCGCGTCCTGGAGTTGGCCGATCTCCCACTCGTCCTTGACCAGCTTCATTTCCGAGATGGCGATCGCCAGCTCCCGGTCCCGGGCCGGTTGGCCGTCGGCGCGCGGCCCGTCATAGGGGCGGACGGCCGCGTCCACCTGGGCGTCGAAACCGCGCAACACACGGGTACGCCCCGGAGCCAGGTCGGCGAGCGTCGCCTCCAGGCCGGTCAGGTCAGCGGTGGGCAGGCCCAGCTCGGTCGACTTCTCGGCGAGGGTGTGCCGCCGGCCCACCCACAGCTCGCCGTTGCGGCTGCGGAAGAACTCGTCGGTCTCCCGGGAGGACCGGGGCCGCATGTACAGCATCGCGTCGTGCCCGGAGCCGTTGGGGCGCAGCACCAGCACGCTGTCGGCGTCGTGGTCGCCGGTCAGGTAGGCGAAGTCGCTGCCCGGCCGGAACGGGTAGTCGGTGTCGTTGGCCCGGACCTTCTCGGTGCCGGTGGGGATCACCAGCGTCTCGCCGGGGAAGGCCGCCGAGAGGGCAGCCCGCCGCTTGGCGTAGTTGGGGGTCTCCGGGCGGGGCGTCACGGGGAGCGCGGTGTCGCGCCAGCCCTGCCGCATGAAGGACAGGAACGCCTCCGGGAAGTCCGGATCGTGCGATTCCGTACCGTCCGTTGGCGTACCGTCGGTGCGTCCCTCGGTCATTGCGCCGCTCCCTCCGCTTCGTTGCTGGTCCCGACGGTACCGCGCGTCCGGTTGGCGGTAACGCCCCCCGGGAGTCGGGTGGATCGACGGACGGCTGCAAGGGCCGACAGCGCGCGTGGAAAGATGACGACCATGTGCGGACTTCTGGCCTTCTTCAGCGCGAACGGCAACGCCGCGGCGCACCGCGACCACATCGCCGGAGCGTTGGAATGCCTGCACCACCGCGGCCCCGACGAGACCGGGGTCGAGGTGGTCGGCGACGCCTCCGGCCGGTACGCGGACGGCGTGTTCGCCCACAAGCGGCTGGCCATCATCGACGTCGCGTCGAGCCACGAGCCACTGCCCTACGCGAACGGCCGTTACCTGCTGACCTTCAACGGCGAGATCTACAACTACATCGAGCTGCGCGAGGAGTTGATCAGGAACTTCGGTGCCCAGTTCGCCACCGCCGGTGACGGCGAGGTGATCGTCGCGGGCTACCACTTCTGGGGTGAGCAGGTGCTCACCCGCCTGCGGGGCATGTTCGCCTTCGTCATCTGGGACCGGCAGGAGCGCCGGGCGTTCGGTGCCCGCGACTACTTCGGCATCAAGCCGATGCACTACCTGGAGACCGCCGACGGCCTCTACCTGGCCTCGGAGAAGAAGGCGCTGCTGCCGTTCGCGCACAGCAACTACCAGGGCGACGCGGGCGTCGACACGGCCAACCTGAGCCACTACCTGACCCTGCAGTACGTCCCCGAGCCGGGCACCCTGCACAAGGGGATCAGCCGGATCGGTTCGGGGGAGTACCTGAACTGGACCCCGGGCGGGCGGATCGACGTGCGTCGGTGGTACCGGCCGGTGTTCCGGCCGGCGCCGGTGGACGACGAGCAGAAGCTCTACCACGAGATCCGGGAGACGCTGCGGGAGAGCGTGCGCATGCACATGCGCTCGGACGTGCCGGTCGGCTCGTTCCTGTCCAGCGGCATCGACTCGACGGCTGTGGTGGCGCTGGCCCGGGAGTTCAACCCGAACATCCTCACCTTCACCGTCGGCTACGACGTGCCGGGTTACTCGGAGATCGACGTCGCGCAGGACTCGGCCCGGCACCTGGACGTCACCACGATCCCCACCAAGATCGGCCCGCAGGACATGATCGACGCGCTGCCGAAGATCGTGTGGCACCTGGACGACCCGGTGGCCGACCCGGCGCTGGTGCCGCTCTACTTCGTGGCCAAGAAGGCCGCCGAGCACGTCACTGTGGTGCTCTCCGGTGAGGGCGCCGACGAGTTCTTCGGCGGCTACACGATCTACCGGGAGCCGCTGTCGCTGGGCACCGTCAACGGCCTGCCCGGCGGGGTGCAGAAGGGGCTGCGGGCGGTCTCCAGGGCGATCCCGCAGGGGGTCAAGGGCAAGAGCTTCCTGGAGCGCGGCACCACCCCGATCGAGGAGCGTTACTACGGCAACGCCCGGATGTTCACCGAGGAGGAGAAGCAGCAGCTGATGCGCCGCTACGACCCCTCGGTGCGCTACACGGATGTCACCGCCCCGATCTACGCCGAGTGCACGGAGCTGGACGACGTCACCAAGATGCAGTACGTCGACCTCTACACCTGGCTGCGCGGCGACATTCTGGTCAAGGCCGACCGGATCTCGATGTCGCACTCGCTGGAGGTGCGGGTGCCGTTCCTCGACCGCGAGGTCTTCGACGTCGCGGCGAAGATCCCGGTGGACCTGAAGCTGCCGCCGCGCTCGGACGCCACCAAGTACGCGATGCGTCAGGCGTTGCAGGGGGTCGTGCCGCCGGCCATCGTCAACCGCAAGAAGCTGGGCTTCCCGACCCCGACCCGGGTCTGGCTGCGCGGCGAGATGTACGAGTGGGCCCGGCACGTGCTCAGCACCTCGGGTGCGGGCGATCTGCTCGACCTGTCGTACGCGCTGCGGCTGCTCGACGAGCACAAGCGGGAGGAGGCCGACCACTCCCGCAAGGTGTGGACGGTGCTGATCTTCTGCATCTGGCACGCGATCTTCGTGGCCAAGACGCTCGACCCGGGTATCCAGCGCAACCAGTCCGCGCTGCTCACGAAGCCGGTGGTCGGTTCCATGGTCCGCTGACCCACGCCCCACCCTGTTGATCAAGAGGTTTGCGTCACCGGAAGCACTCCGGGTGACGCAAACCTCTTGATCATTTCAGGTGGTGGTCAGCGGCCGGCGCACGTGACAGTGGGAAGTCCGTTCGTTCCTGTGCTGCTGGCCAGGAAGCCGAACGTCGTGCTGCCCTCCGGTGCGACGGTGCCGTTGTAGGCGACGTTCGTCGCTGTCACCGTTGAACCGGACGACGTCTGGGTGGCACCCCAGATCTGACTGATCGATTGCCCGTTGGGCCAGGTCCAGCTCGCGGTCCAACCGGAGAACGGCGTGCTGCCGTGGTTCATGATCGTGACCTCGCCCTGGAAGCCGCCCTGCCAGGAGCTGCTCACCTTGTAGGCCGCCATGCATGCACCGCCGGACGGCGGCGGGGTGGTCGGGTCGGTCGGCGGATCCGTCGGGTCGGTCGGCGGATCGGTGGGGTCGGTCGGCGGGTCGGTCGGCGTACCACCCGGACCCACGCCGGTGACCTGGCCGCTGCCGCCGTCGAAGGTCACGTCGGAGCAGCCGAAGAAGTTCTCCTGCGAGTCCGAGCGGACCCAACGGGAGTAGATGATGTGCCGGCCACTCTTACCCGACGGCAGGTTGCCGCTGAAGTAGTAGTGCCCGTCGTTGCTGCCGACGCTGCCGCGCTGCGGCGGGTTGGTCACCGTGAGGAACGGCTGCTCCAGGTCACTCCAGGCCAGCGCCCGGGTCGGGCTCCAGCTGTCCTTCGTGACGTAGAAGTAGAACGTGCCCGGGTGGTGCGCCCAGTTGCTGTACTTGAAGTCCAACCGCGCCCCGGCGGTCAGGTGGGTCAGCGGCCAGTCGGTGCGGGGCAGGTCGTAGCCGCGGAAACCGGAGTTGCCGCCGCTGCACAGTTGCCCGTCCGGGATGAAGCCGGTGGTCCGGCCACCCGCGTCGGAGCGCAGCACGCTGAACCAGTTGTAGAGCGAGTTCGCCCCGCTCTGCGCCACCGCGGCGGCGCACGCGGGGTTGTTCGGCCTGATCTCACCGGTCTGGCTGCGGCCGTCCTGCCAGCACAGGTACGTGCGGCTGCCCGGCGTCATCGCCGCGCCGTGCGCGGTGGCCGGACCGGACGCCACGGCGACAGCGCCCAGCGCGAGGGTCACGGCCGCGGTGAGTAACGCGGCCGTACGGGAACGATTCACGGGTTCTCCTGACTCGCGAGGCGCGCTGCCTGAGCCGCCTCGCCGCAATCGGGTGGGATGTGGCCTGATCGCCCCGCTGTCGTGAGCGGTGCGACGATCACAGCGACGTGCCCCGGCGGAATCGGCCGGTGGACGTGCGCCGTCGACGGTCCTGTCCTGGACCGGTGCCCTCGCGTCTAACCAACCCGGCAACCGGCGGCGCCGCAGCCCTCGCACCGCCCGGTACGCGTCATCCCACCATGCCGTACCGGGCGGGCGCAATAGGCATTGCTCGATGCAGGAGAAGACCCGCCGGTCGCCGTTGAACGCCATATCCTGCCTACGGGGAGCGGGAACGGAGAGGCGGCCGCCGGTGCCGAACGTGTTCGACG